>CAZHKI010000111.1:0-9781 GCA_964533365.1 uncultured Maribellus sp.
CGGCAGAATCCTTTAATATTTCCGGACAGCAAAGGGAAATTACAGGTCTGGTAAGCGACAGGCAGGGATTACCGTTGCCCGGAGTCTCGGTTATTGTAAAAGGAACTACTACCGGAACTGTTACCAATGCCGATGGAAATTTTTCACTGACTATACCTGCTGTGACTGAATTTCTGCAATTTTCATTTGTGGGGATGAAAACGCAGGAAGTGGTTGTTGGGAGCCAGACCAACATCTATGTAACTCTGGAAGAAGAAGCGATTGGGATTGAAGAGGTTGTTATTAGTGCTTTGGGAATTTCTAAAGAAGAAAAAACAATTGCCTATGCCTTTCAGAAAGTGGATGGGAATATCATCAATGAAGGATCAAATCCTTCATTGATATCAGCTCTTTCTGGCAAAATTGGAGGGGTGAATATCTCAACCAGCACCAGTATTGGTGGTTCTTCCCGGATAGTTATACGTGGTGAAACGAGTATTTCTGGAGAAAACCAACCATTATTTGTAATTGATGGCATTCCAATTAATAATTCTATAAGAGCATCTTCTGTATCTACAAAAGTGGACTTTGGCACACAAATAAACGATATTGATCCCGATAATATTGAATCATTAAATGTACTGAAAGGGCCCGCAGCTTCAGCTCTTTATGGAGCCAGGGCTTCAAATGGGGTCATTATTATTACTACTAAAAAGGCTGTAACCAGTTCTCCTTTTCAAATTGAATTTTCAACAGGTTTAACATTGAATAGTATTCTTCGGTTACCTGAATATCAGAACCAATATGGCGGAGGAAAAGGACCGAATTACGAGTTTTCAACCGGAGACGGAACTGTAACAAATGACGGACAGGGAGTTAATTGGGGGGATAAATTAAATGTTGGCACAGAAAAAAAACAGTTTCACAGTCCTATAGATGCTGAAACAGGGGAGCGAATTCCTATTCCATGGGTAGCTTATCCAAATAATGTCAAGAATTTTTTTGAAATAGGTAGTATTTTTTCGAACAACCTTTCTTTGTCTGGAAGATCCGAAAATATAGGGTACAGGTTTACTGTTACACAAATGAACCAAAAAGGTGTTGTTCCCAATACTGATTTAGAAAGGATAAATATTTCCTCCAATATTAATGCAAAAATAGGTAAAAGAGTGAATCTGTCTACAAATTTTAATTTTTCAAAATCAGGCAGTTCAAATTTACCATCTAATGGTTATTCTAGGTCATTGATGTATAATTTTCTTTGGTTTTATAGAAATGTGCCAATTAGCGCTGTCAGGAGTTATTGGCTTCCTGGTCAGGAAAATGTTGCTCAACGTAACTTCGAAACAAAATGGGTGAATAATGTATATTTTACGGCTTATGAGAACCGGAATAGTTTTGACAAATATAGAGGATATGGTACATTAAAACTAGACTATCAAATTTGTTCAGATTTTAGCTTGATGCTACGTTCGGCTTTGGATACCTATTACGATCGCCAGGAAACACGGGTAGCTAAAGGTGACAGATATGATTCTAATGGTTATTATTCATTGAAGGATTATTTGTTTGAAGAACAAAATCACGATTTTTTACTTCGCTATACAAAAGAAGTGATGTCTGATTTTAATGTCAATATTGCTTTGGGTGGCAATATCCGTTATTTAGAGAGTAAGATGCATCTTTCAGAGGTCAATGAGCTTAATGAACCACAAATATATAGCCTAAACAATCTAAAAGGAAGTATTCTTTCATCTCAATCTGTAAGTAAAAAACAGGTGAATAGTTTATACGGATTTGTAAATCTTTCCTTTTACGATGTATTGTTTTTGGAAATGACCTTAAGAAATGATTGGACGAGTACTTTGCCAAAGGACAATAATTCCTATCTCTATCCATCAGTTGGGATAAGTACTTTGTTTCACAAATATATTGAACTACCCGATTTTATTTCTTTTGCAAAGCTCGGACTTGCCTGGGCGAGCGTTGGGAAAGATACTGATCCTTACCAGTTAGAAGCAACATTGAGCAAGGAGGCAAACTGGAGTGGGCTACCACTGCTATCAGAAAGAGATATTCTTTACAATGCTGATCTCAGGCCAGAGAAACTTAACTCAACAGAGATAAATGCAGACGTGAAATTTTTTGAAAACAGACTGGGTTTAAATGCGAGTTACTTTATAACAGACAGTAGAGACCAAATACTTTCAATAAAATTACCACAGAGTAGTGGTTTTACAAACAAATTCATTAATGCAGGACAATTACAAAGTCGTGGTTGCGAGTTGATGCTTGATGCCCAAATTATTCAACAGAAGGATTTTAAATGGATAGTCAACGCAAATTGGGCAAAAAGCCGAACGAAAGTAATCAAACTATATGATGGAATCGAAAGTTATGTGATCTGGAGTGATGAAGGAATTTCTGTTGAAGCTCGGGAAGGTGAGTACTTGGGAAATATGTATGGTTATTCTTTTGCTCGAACAGAAGATGGTCAACTGATTCATGGGAATAACGGACTCCCTTTAATTAACTACCAAAAGACAGTGCAGGGGAACTATAATCCAGATTGGAAACTTGGATTAAGAAACAGTTTTAATTATAAGAATTTAATGCTTAGTTTTTTATTTGATTTTAGTTGTGGAGGAGATATTGACTCTTGGACAATTGGAAGAGGAAGACATGCTGGCAGCCTTACAGGAACAGGCGAGGATAACGGAGTGCGTGACAATGGAATTATTAGTGCCGGTGTTATCTCAAACGAAGATGGAACTTACAGCGAAAATACCACTCGGGTAGCAGCTTTTGACTATTACCGGCATATGAATAATTTTACCGTTCTTGAAGCGGTAATGTATGATGCAACATATTTAAAACTTAGAGAGTTAAATATTGCCTATAATATCCCAAACAAATGTTTCAAGAAATTCCCATTAAAAAAGGCAACAATAAATCTTTATGGCAATAATCTGTTCCTTTGGTCAAAGGTTGATCATATTGACCCTGATAATTTAATGCAATATGGAAGATTTTTAAATGGATTGGAAGCTCTTCAATTGCCGTCAAATCGTAGTTATGGAATTAAAATAAACTTGATTTTTTAACTTATTAAACTCGAAAACATGAAATACTTAAAAATTATTCTAACTATCTTTCTTACAGGATTACTGTTTGTTAATTGTGATGATTATTTTGAAGAATTGAACATTAATCCGAATGGAACTCAGAAAGCAACGCCTGATCTCCTTTTACCCACGATATTAGGGCAGATTTTTAGTTATCAGGTTGGATTATCATATAGTTATGGAAATACTTCCGTTGAAATGATTACCAAAGAATTTGATACCGCTCCGGGCAGATATAATTGGTCAACGAATAACACATGGAGTTCATGTTATTCTGCATTAAAAAACACATATTCATTTATCAAGGTATCGGAAAAAATCAATCATGATTATTATATTGGTATAGGTCTTATTCTTAAATCTTATTTGTTTTCTAATCTCACGCAAATATATGGAGACGTCCCGTATTCTGAAGCTGTCAGGGCCAAGAAGGACAATATCTATACTCCAATCTACGATTCGCAGGAAGAAATTTTTAAGGGAATATTTGCAGATCTGGAAAAAGCAAATGAATATCTAAATGATGATAATATAAATAAAGAAAATCTGATAATACATGGAGATATTGTATACAACAATAATGTTGAGAAATGGAGGAAATTTGGCAATTCTCTGAGATTAAGATTATTACTTCGATTGTCGAATAAATGGGATATTAGTAGTATGGTGAGAGAAATTGTAGATAACCCAGCGAAATACCCGTTGATGGAAAATAATAATGACAATTTTCAATTGAAATACTTATCTGAAGATCCATACAAGTATCCTCCTTTTAGTTGGAGGGATGGAGATAAATTTGACAATAGAATGGCAAAAGGACTTACAGATACATTATTAAAATTTAATGATTCAAGGATTACAATGTATGCGAATCCAACATCCAGTTCTGTAAGTGAGGGAGTACCCTCTTATGTTGGCATACCTAGTGGTATGTTTGATGTTGATGTTAATATTTACAATGGAGGAACACAATTTCAATCATACATGAATAAAAGATATTTCAGTACACCTGATTTTAAACATCCTGTCATGCAATACTCCGAATTGCAGTTTATCCTTGCAGAGAGTTCTCTTAATGGTTGGATAAATGGGCCTGCAGAGCAGTATTATTTGAAAGGCGTTAGTGCTTCTTTTAGTTATCATGGAGTTGCCCCCTATTCAAATTATTATGAACAGTCTGTGGTTAAACTTTCAGGTAATCCAGAAATAGCTATCAAACAAATTCTTATCCAAAAATGGATTGCCTTTTTTAATACTGGGATGGAAGCTTATTTTGAATATAGGCGAACAGGAATACCCAAGTTGACACCTGGACCCGCAAATGAAAATAATAATCAAGTCCCTGTTCGATTTTTGTATCCCCTTGAAGAGCAAAGTTTAAATGAAGAAAATTATAAAATAGCAATAGGTCGGCAGGGCCCGGATGATATTAATACAAAAATGTGGATGCTTAAGTAATATCAAAGTAAAAGCAATAAGTTGTATCGAAAGTAAAGCAGGTATTTTTATAAAATAAAAATGAAAAATGAAATTATGTTTGATATAACTTATTGCTTTATAGTTCTTCACTAATTGTGCGATATAAATTTCGATAATAAATGATACAATCATTTATGCATCTTATTATTAATCCTTTCTATGTCATTTTTATACTTGTTTGACATATAGGGTTTAGAAAATGATTATATATTAAATATCAATAACTTATATGCTCTTTTATTTATGATAGGGATAAAGTGTTGTAACAAATAATACTGTTTATATTACAGGTGGTTTTATATAAAATAGAATTAAATTCAGTTAAAAAATGAAAACGTACAATTTTTTTTTTACAGTAGCCTTCGCAATTTTTAGCCTATTTGGAAATGCACAGATTCAAAATAATGAAGTTTATGAATATCCGAATCTGCATGAACAGAATTACCGATATCATATTAATATTCCTGATATAAACGGATATAAAACGTTTAAATGTGATTTTCATGTTCATACAGTATTTTCCGATGGAAAACTCTGGCCTGATCAAAGAGTTGACGAAGCTTGGAATGAGGGTATGGATGTGATTGCCATAACCGACCATATTGAATACCGGCCGAATAAGGAAATTCTAGTCAGTGATTTTAACAAATCATACGAAATCGCTCATAAGCGAGCAAATGAAATTGGAATGATTGTGATTAAAGGTTCGGAAATTTCACGCAAAAAACCGTTAGGACATCTAAATGCCCTTTTTCTTATAAATTCCAACAAACTAGATGTTGCCAATGAACTCGATGCAATCGACGAGGCCGTAAAACAAGGAGCTTACATTTTGTGGAATCACCCAGGATGGCCGAACGACACTAGCACCATTTACCCGATCCATAGGGAATTGATTGCCAAAAATAAAATTCACGGAGTAGAAATTTTTAACGCTTGGGAGCTTTACCCAAAAGTAATTGATTGGTGCAATGAACTGGGACTGGCCCCATTTGCCAATTCCGACGTACATTATACCAGCGCCAACATGTACCGTGGAAGATTCCAGCGTCCAATGACCCTCGTTTTTGCTAGAGAATATACGGAAGAATCAATAAAGGAAGCATTATTTGCTGGACGAACAGTGGCATGCTACAACAGTACCCTTTCTGGTAAAGAAGAGTTTCTAAAAGAACTCATCCAGAAATCACTTTCGGTGAAAGTTATTAATCCTGAAAAAGGAATAATCGAAATAACCAATCACAGTGATATTACCTATCAAATCCAGTACGGAACTTTGATGTATTCCATCTCGCTGTATCCCAATCAGACGCTACGAGCAACCATTCATTCTGGTTCTAATGTGACCTTTACTAATTGTATTGTTGGTAAAGACAAATATGTGGTTATGGTAGTCTGGTAAAACATTCATAGTCAATCGCTAATTCAAAATCCCGGGTTATTCATAGTCATTAAAAAAAGAAAAGCTATCCGGGCAGGGTAGCTTTTCTTTTTTTTTGATTTATTTGTATGATTCTTTAATTTTTTGAAAAAAATAGTATGAAAAATAAAACATTTCTGACCGTCCTTTTTTTCTTTTGCCTTTTGTCGGGCGTTGTTTCTCAGCCCCATCGTTTTACCATCACTCATGGTCCCTATCTCCAGGGATTAACAGAAACCGAAGTAACAATGGTATGGACGACCAGCGATGTGGGCATTTCGTGGGTAGAGCTGGCACCCGACGACAGCACCCATTTTTATCTTACGGAGCGGCCAAAATTCTTTTCCGAATCCTATGGTTTTAAGGTGGTTGACTCGGTGCATACGGTAACGCTTGCCGGCTTGAAACCCAACACCACCTATCGCTACCGGGTATATTCACAGGAAGTTTTAAGCCACCAGGGAACCAAGGTTTTATATGGCGATGTGGCTGCCAGTAATGTATACCGGAGCCGGCCACTGGAATTTACCACCAGCAATCCGTCGAAAAACGATATTTCCTTTTTGGTATTAAACGACATTCACGGTAATAACGAGTTGATGGATTCGCTGCTTAAAAATACCGATTGGGAAAAAACCGACCTGGTGTTTTTTAACGGCGATATGACCAACGATATCCGGTCGGAAGAGCAGCTTTTTGGCGATTTTCTGGATAAAGCCGTCGAAATATTTGCCAGCGAAACCCCCATGTATTATGCCCGTGGTAACCACGAAACCCGTGGTAACTTTGCAACCACGTTTCCCAAATATTTTCCTACGCCGACTAAAGAACTCTATTATATGTTCCGGCAGGGACCGGTTTGTTTTGTGGTGATGGATTGCGGAGAAGATAAACCCGATTCTGATTTGGAATACAGCGGGATTGTTGCGTTCGACCGTTACCGCGACCAGCAGGCAAAGTGGTTAAAAAAGGCGTTAAAACAAGACATTTTCAGGAATGCCCCCTACAAGGTTGTTATCATTCACATGCCACCGTTTGGCGGTTGGCATGGTGAAAAAGAGATCGAAGAAAAGTTTGTGCCATTACTCAATGAGGCCGGGGCCGATGTGATGTTGTGCGGACACCTTCATCGCCATATTCTCAAAAAAGCAGGAGACGGACAACGCTTCCCTATTCTTGCCAACTCGAATAAAGCGGTTATTAAGGCTCATGCCAACAATACAAATCTGAAAATTGAAGTGTTTGATACAGAAGGAAAACTTGTCGATTCGTTAACGATTAGTCCGCAGAAATAGGCCATTAGGAGATTTTTTTTCTCCCCGGTTTGTTTTCTTTGTTTGCCTGTGTTCATAAGCCGGCCGGAAATCCCGAACCCAAAGAGTTGTACTCATTTGTTTTCATGACCGATATCCTTTTTAGCCCGGGAAGAATGATGTTCAGTCGTATTATATGAGTGTTTTTGGTTTTTCTGACAATATGGGTTGTCAGGATACTGCCGGATGCCATAATTTTAAATTTTGTTACATTTGAAACCAAGATGATTGATTATCAGTTGTTTCAAATTATATTTACTGTGTGCTGAACGACAGGGAAATATGGGAAGATTTTAAATCGGGTGACAAAAAGGCCACCTCGAAAATTTATCACGAAAACATTCAGTTGTTGTATCGTTATGGAAAGAAATTTACAACAGACGAAGACTTAATCAAAGATAAAATCCAGGAACTTTTTTATGATTTAATCCGGACGCGCGAAAACGTTGGAACAACAGATAATATCCGTTTTTATTTAATCAAAGCGCTTCGCAGGAGAATTTTCAGCGAGTTAAAGAAAAAAATATTTTGGTTGAAGCGGCCCGTTTCGCAACGATTTGAATTGCGATTACCTGCAAATGGCGCATCACGGCCAGCAAGGCGTCAGCAAAGAGTTTTACCGCACGGTGAAATTCAGGGCCTGCTTGTGGCCAACTCCTTCCTGGGTATATAACAACGATGCCGGAAATGGTTTTAATACGCACATTCTGAAAACAGTCGAGATTTGCGAACTGGTTGATTCGCATGGTATTAAAGAAAATTATGTGAGCTTTACGGGGCTTCATAAAATTAAGTAACCCACCCCGGCTGGTAAAAGTAACCGGGCAACCGCGGGCTGATGTTTTCCGGTCAGTTAAATGGTGGTGAGAAACAGGAATTTATTCGGTAAATTGTACCGAAACAGATGTCACTTTTTGAACAGGAAGTGCTCTTATGTAAAAAAATAACAACATCGAATTGATAATAACGCGTTCAGTGATAATGAAAATTCAACGATTTATTCCATATCGGTCATTTTTATACTGTATATTGCTGATAACCGGACTATTTTTCGTTGGGTGGAAAAAAGAACCGGTTTTTCCTGACGGACCCGGGAATACCACAAATCCACCTTCAGACGCGGTTGAATATTTCCAATTTCAGTTATCCTCAGCCAACCAGCTTGAAATTGCCCGGAAATACGATGCCTCTGCCGAAGTGCTGGCCTCGTTCACCCATTCGTGGGCCGAAGCCTGTGTCCCTGAATATTATTCAACGATAAACATGCAGAGGATTTTACAGGATTACACCCGTGCAGAAGGCGATTTTCAGTGGGGGCTGGCTTGTCATCCTTATCCGCAAAATTTGATGGAACCCAAAACCTGGAACGATTCGAAAGCCACATACAGTATGAATTCGCCGCTGGTAACCTTTAAAAACCTGGAAGTGCTGGATGCCTGGATTAAAAGAACAGAAAACCAATATAAAGGCGCCATTAAACGAACATTGTGGCTTTCGGAAAACGGGACGAATTCTCCCACTTACAGCGAAGCTGATTTGAAAGAACAGGCCGCCGGATTTGCCTACGCCTGGAAAAAAATAAAGAAACTCGATGGCATTGATGCATTTCAATGGCACAACTGGATTGATAACAGTTTGGAAGATGGCCTGCGCATTGGCCTTCGCCGTTTTCCCGACGATGCTGCTGACCCGGGTGGCCGTAAACTGGTCTGGTTTGTTTATCAGGCCGCCGGTACTCCTCAGGAAGATGTCGTATTTGACCCTTTTAAACCGGTTATCGGAATCAGTAACTGGGACGAGGTTAGTTACTCCGGTACAATTCAATAACCGGAACTTAAGTGAAAAATGATAAAACCATGACGAAAAAAAGACTGTTTAAAGGAATGCTAATGGTATCCGCCATTTGCTTCGGGTTATACCCTTCGCAGGCACAACCGGTTCGCAGCGACCACTGGGCTGCAACCGATGCCCTCGGGCGGAAAGTGCATGAATACCGCGATGCCGGGGAGAAAAGGAAAGATAAATTTGTCGCTATGTTTTACTGGACCTGGCACCAGGGGATTGATGATACCACGTATCAGGTGAAAAACATTACCGAAATTGTCCGGAAATATCCCGAAGCCATGAAAGATTATCACCATCCGGCCTGGGGAACCAAACAACCCGGGTTCTTTTACTGGGAACAACCCCTGTTTGGTTATTACAAAACAACTGACCCCTGGGTGTTGCGCAAACATGCTGAAATGCTGGCCGATGCCGGGGTTGATGCCGTGTTTTTTGACTGCACCAATGGAAGCCTCACCTGGGGCGAATCGTACGAGGCATTGATGAAAACCTGGGATCAGGCGCAAAAGGACGGGGTAAACGTTCCAAAAATCGCGTACATGCTTCCGTTTGGGCCGGCTCCCCATTCACTGGTTTCGTTGCGGCAACTTTACCGCGATATTTATAAACCCGGGCGGTAT
>CAZHKI010000112.1:0-9766 GCA_964533365.1 uncultured Maribellus sp.
CATCCCACGGTGATGAACAACATCCGTTTGCTGCGGGCCGAGTGCAGCCATGTGATTCTTTTGTGCCATGCGGGGCTAAAAAATGTGGATCCGCCCCTGCCGGAATGGCGGGCCCTTTATAAGCGTATGATCGACGCCGGGGCTTCTGGATTTCTTTTGAAAAATTCAAACTTTGGCGAAGTCCGTAAGGCGCTTGCCGATGTTTGCGATGGAAAAAATTACTTCTCCACCGAGATATTACAATCGATACTTACCCGTGTTTCGCGACGAAAAAATGATCCGGAAACCGACGAGTTGACCGGGCGTGAACTGGAAATCCTGTTCCATATCTGCAAAGGGCTTTCGAATGCCGAAATTGCCGATGAACTCTCCATCAGTAAACGAACGGTTGACAAACACCGCGAAAACCTGCTTCTGAAAACACAATCTAAAAATACGGCCAACCTGGTTATTTTTGCCATCAGGCACGGGTATTTTGAAATCTGATGTGGTACAATTTATACTGGATTATTATTGACGGGACACTGTAAGATTTTGATTTATAGTGTTTAATGTTTGGTATGGTGTTTTTGTGGGAGAAATGTCGTACTTTTTGCGAGTGATAATTTTAAAGCGGTTTATTTCATAAAAAAACTCCGATAAATCTTTTACCGGAGTTTTTTGGTGCCCAGAACAGGACTCGAACCTGCACGTCCGTACGGACACTAGTCCCTGAAACTAGCACGTCTACCAATTCCGCCATCTGGGCTTTTTCAATTTACAACTTTCTGTTTTTTATTTTCCCGACGTTTCGGGAACTGTTCTTTCAGAAAGGTGTGCAAATATAAAAAAAATCCCGATTGGCAAGCATAATTCATGGCCTTTTGCTAAATCTTTTTCCTGTTGATATTATTTTGGGCTCATTCATAACTTTTTACAAAACGATAATTTGTTCCCCGGCTGTAATTTTTTCGCAATACCGGCATTTCAGGGCAAGGTGTTCTGTTGAAACGACCTTAAAACAGGTGGCAATTTTTTCGTGGTTGGTAATGCATTTCGGGTTAAAACATTTCACGATTCCCGTTATTTGGTCGGGGATTTCAACCACTTTCTTTTCAACCACCTCGTAATCCTTGATGATGTTTAGTTTGGCGTGTGGCGCAATAAGAGCAATTTTGTTGATCTCGTCGTCTTCGAAGAATTTGCCCGAGACTTTGATGATGGCTTTTGTTCCCAGTTTTTCGCTTTCGAGGTTTGCCCCGAATGTAATTTGGTTATCGATGTGGTCGAGCCCCAGGATGGTGATGACTTTGAAAAGGTTTTTGGCCGGGATGTGGTCGATTACAGTACCATCTTTTATGGCGCTGACTTTCAGTTTTAGTTTCTTTTTTAAATTATCGTTCATGGCTTGGCTATTTAAGGTTCATGGTATGGGCAATAATTGCTTCGCGGGTAAAAACCCCGTTCAGTGCCTGGGTAAAATAGTATGCTTTTTCATTTTGGTCAACATCGGGGTGAATTTCATTAACTCTTGGCAGCGGGTGCAGAATCCTCACATTCGGTTTGGTTTTTTTCAGCATCGAATTGCGCAAGATATATACGTTTTTCACTTTTTCGTATTCAATCGGGTCCGAAAACCGTTCTTTCTGAACGCGGGTCATATAGATGATATCGGCTTCGCTGATGATGTCGGTAAATTCCTTATGCTCAAAATACCGGATTCCTTTTTCTTTCAGGAACATTTTGTATTCTGCCGGCATTTGCAGTTCGGGAGGGGCAATGAAGTTAAAAATGGGATTTTCGAATTGCGACATGGCCATGAGCAGCGAATGAACCGTTCGGCCATATTTTAAATCGCCCACCATAAAAATATTCATGTTGTCGAGCGTACCCTGGGTTTTCAGGATGGAATACATATCGAGCAGGGTTTGGGTAGGGTGCTGGTTGGCACCGTCGCCGGCGTTGATGACCGGCACAGGCGAAACTTCGGCGGCGTAGCGGGCTGCTCCTTCCAGCGGGTGACGCATCACAATCAGGTCGGCATAATTGCTCACCATTTTGATGGTGTCGTGCAGGGTTTCGCCTTTCGACGCGCTTGAACTGTCAGGGTCGGCGAACCCGATGATTCGTCCGCCTAACCGGCTGATGGCTGTTTCGAAACTTAACCGCGTGCGGGTCGACGGCTCAAAAAAAAGGGAAGCAACCACTTTCCCTTTCAGCAAATCCTGGTTCGGATTTTCTTCAAATTCGGCCGCCAGCTTCATAATTTTCAGGTATTCTTCCTTCGAATAGTCTGTAATTGAAATTAAATCCTTCTTCATTGCTTTATTCTTGTTGTTTAATATTGCCTAAAAAAAAGAAAACCAACATTTTTGAAATACAAATGTTGGTTTTCTCTGGTTCGAAAAAGTGATAACACTTTATCATGAAATCTAAAAAATTGATGAAATAATGGTTGAGAAATGAAACACCGGGAATTGAGAATTTTTTGTATGGAGCGGGAGAGTCCGCTTTTAACAGGAATTTTTTCGATGTTTTGGTGTTTCATCATGTTTTCAAATTTAGCGGATTTGAATTTTTCAGGTGAAATCTGCCCGGTGATTTTATCATCATTTTATCAACAGGTCTCGGCTTTTTTGATGTCGATGCCATAGATGTTCTGAAAAATGGTTTCAATCCGCTGAGCTTCCGATTTCTTGACGGAGAAAACCAGTTGGCAGCTTTCTTCGAACCGGGTTTTCACCACGTTCAGGTTTTCCTGTTTGACAATCAGCATTACTTCGTTCATTTTTTCGTAGGTAAAATGCAGTTCGAAAAAGCGTTCAATCCATCCGGTTTTTATTGCTGCGTTGTTCAGCGCATCGCCGGCTGCAGCGCGATAGGCATTAATTAATCCACTGGTGCCAAGCAAAATACCACCAAAATAGCGGACTACAATCAACAGGATGTTGGTAAGCCCGTAACTTTGCAACTGTCCCAGTATGGGCTTGCCTGCGGTTGACGAAGGTTCTCCGTCGTCGTTGGCCCTCGACTGGGGTTCTTCCTCGCCCAGTCGCCACGCGTAGCAGTGATGGCGGGCGCTGTGGTGCTCCTTTTTAATTTTTACCAGCAGTTCTTTGATTTCCTCTTCGTTCTTTACCGGATATGCATAGGCGATAAATTTGCTCCCTTTGTCCTTGAAATATCCTTCGCAGGGTTTTTCTATGGTTTTGAACGAATCTTCCATTTGATAAAAAAAGCAGGCTGTTTGGCCTGCTTTGGTTTACATTTTCAATTTCTTTTCAATATCATCGACAAATTGTCTGAAATTCTTATCAGTGTCTTTCAGGTTGTTAACGGTTTTACAGGCGTGTAGTACCGTGGCATGATCTTTACTCCCGATTTGGGCGCCAATGCTGGCCAGCGAATATTTGGTGAGGCTTTTCGAGAAATACATGGCAATTTGCCGGGCCTGTACCACTTCGCGTTTCCTTGTTTTGGTCTGTAACGCATCAACGGGCATGCTAAAATAATCGCAGACCACTTTTGAAATGTATTCGATGGAGAGTTCTCTTTTCGAGTTCTTTACCAGTTTGTTGATCAGTTTTGCTGCCAGTTCCAGCGTGATTTCGCGTTTGTTGAGCATCGATTGTGCCAATAGCGAAACCAGTGCGCCCTCCAGTTCGCGAACGTTGTTGGTAACGTGCGAGGCAATGTATTCAAGGACTTCGTCGGACAGGGTTATTCCGTCGTTATATATTTTCCGGCGGAGGATTTCCATGCGGGTTTCGAAATCCGGAGTTTGAAGATCGGCAGTTAGTCCCCATTTGAACCGTGAGAGCAGGCGTTGTTCCATTCCTTTCAGTTCGATTGGGGGCTTGTCCGATGAAAGGATGAGCTGTTTCCCGGTTTGGTGCAGGTGGTTGAAGATATGGAAAAAGGTTTCCTGTGTTTTTTCCTTGCCGGCAAATTCATGGACATCATCGAGAATCAGCACATCAATCATTTGGTAGAAGTGAAGAAAGTCGTTGCGGTTGTTGTTGCGCGTGGCTTCGGTAAATTGTGTCTGGAATTTGTTGGCGTTGACATACAGCACCACTTTGTCGGGAAAACGTTCTTTTACTTCAATCCCGATTGCCTGGGCAAGGTGTGTTTTTCCTAACCCTGAATTTCCGTAGATCATCAGCGGGTTAAAAGCAGTTCCCCCGGGATTTTGTGATACTGCATAACCGGCGCTTCGTGCCAAACGGTTGCAGTCACCTTCCACAAAATTATCGAACGTGTTATCGGGTTTTAGTTGTGGATCAATTTGCAGTTTTTGGATGCCCGGTATGATGAATGGATTTTTTATCGATGACTTTTCTTCGGTACGTAAAGGCACAGTCAGCGGTTTGTTTTGAATTTTGTTGCTGCTGCTGGTTGGATAGCTGACCGTAATGGGACCGTTGGTTGCCGAGTTTCCCATTACAACGTTATATTCCAGTTTGGCGCCGACTCCCAGCACCATCCGGAGTGTTTTTCTTAAAATATCGATAAACTGTTCCTCAAGGTACTCGTAAAAAAAAGCACTGGGGACCTGAATGGTCAAAACATTATTTTCGAGCCTTAACGGAACAATTGGCTCAAACCAGGTTTTATAACTACTGCCAGGTACGTTGTCTTTAATTACTGAAAGACACTTTTCCCATGCAGATTTATGCTCATTATTCATTTAGAGTTGCTGGATTACGAGGTTCTACAAATAATTCTCAAATAGTAAATTCCCGGAAACAAAATTTGCGAAAAAAAAGTTAAAAAAAAAATTAAAATACTATTGACTTTTACGTGTTTGCTATATTGGTTTCTGTTTCAGTAGTTTAAATTTTAAATAATATTCAAAAAACATAAACAACACTAAATCAATAAGTTGGATTTAATCTGTTGAGTACTAAATGTATAACTGGTGGGTAGTAGTCGGGTGTTGGTTTTCATATCAAATGATATTAACAGTTGGGGGTTAATTTCGGAGTGAACTCAGCGCTTTTTCCAATTTTATCAACCTCCCGTTTTTGAATGCTACTATCGCTGCATCGGGAAACATTTTTTTTGCCCTTTGGTGAATTTCAACGATTTCGGAGTAGGAACCGGTTGATCCCGTAAGGTAAGTGTAAGCGTTACTGACCTGATATTCCTCCACTTCTTTGAACTCTTTAAAAAGGTCTGAGCCGAGATCTACCGGTGATTCTGTTGAAATCAGATGAACTTTAAACAATATGTTTTTAGATGCCGCATCGCCACTGGTATTGATATAAACTTCCTTACCCAGGTCAAATGCTGAAAAGTGCAGGTATCGTTTGGGATTGGTTTGAATGTCGTTTATCAGAGAGTTTAGGGTGCCTGACAGTGAATTGATGGATTGGTACAGTTGATCATCATTCAGCAGCAGTCCGGCTGTGTTGTCGGTGCTGTTCATTTTTTCAAGTGCTGCCAGAATTTGTTCCGAAATTTCGGAAATATTTTCCAGTACAGGAGAAACCGAAACCTGGGCCAGGGTGTCGCTGAAAGCGGAAAGGTTTGCCAGTGCATTTTCGAGATTTTGGGTATTGTCTCTGAATGTAGAAGTAATTTCATCGAGGTTGGAGATAATCCTGAGCATACTCTCTTTTTCTGAAGAAACCACAAACTGTAAATCAGCTGTTGTTTTCTCAATGTTTTCAATGCTCCGGTTAATGTTCTCGAAACTTTCGGAAAGGTTTTGCCGGGCGTCTTCGTTAAAAATAACGGTTAGTACGGTAATGGCCGAATCGAGGGTCCCGAGCAGTTGTTCGGCTTTGTTTTTTATGGGAAGTACCTGCAGACTGACCTGCTCTTTCAGATCGCTTTCAATGGCTCCGGTTAGAGTGTCGCCCTTCAGGTGCAATTCTTTTTCGTCGCTCAAAACCATTTTGACCGAACGGGTTCCCATGATGTCGCTGCTGATAATTTGTGCCACTGAATTGAGCGGAATACGGAAGGAAGCGTTAACCATTAACGTTACCAGCAATTTCCCGCTGTTGTCGGGGGTAAACCGGATTTCTTTTACCTGCCCGATTTGATAGCCGTTCAGTGTTACTTTGTTCGATTCCTGCAGGCCATCGACACGTTCATAAATTACATGGTAATAATCGCTTTTTTTAAAGAAATCGCTTCCTTTCAGGTAACTTAAACCCCAGATGAGCATGGAAAGCGAGATGACAATCAGGATTCCGAGTCGAGTATATTTAGAAATTTTTATCATTTTTCATTGATTTCAATGGATGGATGTGTAAAATTAGGGAATTCAACCAGGAATTACATTTTTTCCCGTGCTTTTTTCACGGGAATGAGTTTTTCATTTTCGAATGCGACAACAAACGAGTCGGGGTATTTCTTTTCAAGCCGTGTTTTTTCGGCGAGCGCTTTTTCGTATGAATTTAATTTCCCTGAATAATATCGGTATATATTTCCTGAATTGATCCTGAAAATATTTTTTTCTCCTTTGAAATTGGGAGGGGTGGTTTCAAGTTTGGTTTTTGATGCAGCTACCTGAACCGAAAAGTAAATGTTTGTAACAGGAGAGGAGGGAGGTGAAACTTTCTCTGATGCCGGATTTGCTGGTGAATTCTGTATTTTTTTAGTTTCTGTGGGAGACGGATTTTCGTTGGTTACCATGGCAAAACTGCTTCGTTCCTCAATTTTCTTCTTGTAATCTTTGAATGCATTGAAAATTGAAGTGGCAATGTCCATTCTGCCCGGTTCGGTCATCAGGTAATTTCGTTCCGATGTGTGACTGATAAAACCGGCTTCCACCAGTACGCTGGGCATGGTGGTTTGCCGGAGGACCAAAAATCCGGCCTGTTTGACACTTCGGTCATATCGTTTCGCATTTACCCTGAACTGATCCTGAATGTCAGAAGCCAACATAACACTTTGTTCAAGATATTCATCCTGAACCAGTTCGAACATAATATACGACTCAGGTGAATTGGGATCAAATCCTTCGTAGCGTGTCGAATAATCGTCCTCGAGCAGGATAACCGAGTTTTCTTTTTTGGCAACTTCCAGGTTGTCCTGGCTGCGGTGCTGCCCCAGCACAAAGGTTTCGGTTCCCTGTACCGACCGGCTGTCAACATAATTGGCGTGAATGGAAATAAACAGGTCGGCATGGTTCCGGTTGGCAATGTTGGCTCGCTGGAACAGTGGAACAAACACATCCTTGTCGCGGGTGTATATTACATTAATTTCGGGGAACGCTGCTTTTATCTTTTGCCCCAGTTTTAGTGAAATGTCAAGGACAATTTTTTTTTCCTGTGCCTGGCCAACCACCGCTCCGGGATCTTTTCCCCCGTGCCCCGGATCGATGACTACGACCGATATTTTTTTCCCCGGTTGATTGATGGTTGCAGACGGATTTGCCTGTAAATAGGAATGATTTGCCAAATGGCTGAAAAAAATCAGCAGAAAAAACGTTACTCTCTTTACCATGGTGCCTCCTGTTTCCAAAACAAAAATAGAAATATTACATTTATTTTGCATTTATTAGCGCTGAAGTATAACCCTTATTTTTATTTTTGCACGGCAAGCCAGATGATAAGGTTTTAATTCAGAAAACATATTGTATAAGATAGCAATTACATATATTTTCGTCATTGTCCCCCTGTTGTCATTCAGCCAGGAAACTGTACGAAAATTGCAGGTGCCCGACGTTCAGCGTTTGGATACGGTTTACTATGAAATTCTTCCTTCGGATACACTTGCCTCCGATACCATTCAGATTGATACGTTGGCAGTTGATACCAATAAAGCCCCCATTATTAATGCCCCCATCGATTACAATGCCGAAGATTCCATCATCGTATCGTTCGACGGGCAGAAAGTATTCCTGTACAATAATGCGAAGGTTAATTATCAGCAGATTGAATTGACGGCCTATTTTATCCAGCTTGATCTCGAAACCAAAGAGGTGTATGCCGAGGGTTTGTTGGATTCAACCGAAACATTGATCCAGAAACCGGTTTTTAAAGATGGAGATCAGGAGTTTGAATCGAAAACCCTCCGGTATAATTTTCAAACCGAAAAAGGCATAATTACCGATGTGGTTACTGAACAGGGCGAAGGATATGTTCACAGCGAACGGACGAAAAAGATTTCGAAAGAAGCCTTCTTGCTGACACAGGGAAAATATACCACCTGCGATGCTGAACATCCCCATTTTTACCTGCACTTGTCGAAAGCTAAAGTAATTTCAGGAAAAAAAATTATTACGGGGCCAGCTTATATGGTTTTGGAAGATTTCCCGATTTATTTTCCGTTTCTGCCTTTTGGCTATTTCCCCAGTACTCCCACCTATTCTTCGGGAATTATTGTCCCCAGTTACGGAGAAGAATCGAACCGTGGATTTTTTCTTCGTGACGGAGGTTATTACTGGGCTGCTGGTGAGTATTTCGATCTGGCCCTCCGGGGCGACATCTATTCAAAGGGATCGTGGTCGTCGAAATTGCACACCAATTATCGAAAGCGATACAAATTCAACGGGAACTTCGATTTTAAATACGCGGTTAATATTTATGGCGAAAGAAATTTGGATAACTACTCGCGATCGCCCCAGTTTGCAGTAACCTGGAGCCACAGCCAGGATCCGAAGGCAAATCCTAACCGTACTTTCTCGGCCAGTGTTAACTTTTCAACCAGTGGTTACGACAAACAGAATTCCTATTCTGCCGAAAATTATTTGAGAACCCAAAAATCGTCGAGTATTTCATATACCAAGAAGTTTGAAAATACTCCCTTCAACATGTCGGTTAATATGCGGCACTCGCAGAACTCGACCGATAGTACCATTACCTTGTCGATGCCGGAAATGACATTCAGCATGGCCAAAATATATCCTTTCAGAAGTAAAAACCGCAAAGGTCCACTGAAATGGTACCACAATTTTGGCGTAAACTATACCGGTAATTTCAGGAACAGCATTACCGCTAAAGAATCGGAATTGTTGAAATCATCATTTGCCGATGACTGGAAAAACGGATTAAAACATACCATTCCGATTAACCTGCCCAACTTTAATCTGATGCGGTATATTAACGTAAGCCCAAGTTTCAGCTACAATGAAAAATGGTATTTTAAAAAGTACAGTTATTCCTATCATGCGAATGAACTTTTCCCGGATCAGTACGGTCAGTTATCGCACGTAAAAGCAGAAACACATACCGGTTTAAACCGGGTTTATGATTATTCGTACAGTTTAAGTTCATCGACCAATATTTACGGGATGTTTATGCCGCTAAACCCCAATTCGAAAGTAAAAGGTATCCGGCATAAAATGTCGCCCTCGATTGGAATTAGCTACCGGCCCGATTTTGGCGCTTCGCGTTTTGGCTATTACCAGCCCGTGCAGATCGATTCGTTGGGGACCATTAAATATTTTGATGTAAACCAGGGGGGAATTTACGGAGGTTCGCCGGGACAGGGCGCTTCCGGATCGATTTCATTCTCGTTAAACAACAACCTCGAAATGAAAGTACTGGAAACCCGTGACAGTACAAAAACCGATGCAGATCAGAAATTTAAAAAGGTTAAAATTATCGATAATTTTAGTTTTGGTACATCCTACGACTTAATTGCCGACTCGTTTAACCTGGCGCCCATCGGCATCCGCGCCCGTACCACGGTTGCAGGGGTTAGTATTAATATGGGAACCAACCTCGATCCTTATGTACTTGATGAAAATTACCGACGGGTGAATAAATATGCCTGGAGTGAAAAGTCAGGACTGGCCAAACTGGGACGCCTGACTTCGGCCAACCTT
>CAZHKI010000113.1:0-2347 GCA_964533365.1 uncultured Maribellus sp.
TCCCGACACCTGGTTTTGGAGACCAGTGCTCTACCAACTGAGCTACACCCGTATATTATTCGCGCTGCAAATATAGTAATTCATTCCTAATTATCGATAATAAAAAGTTATCAGCAGCATTCAAAAAAATAATCCGCTGGTTATTCCTGCGGATTATTGCGGAGAGAGAGGGATTCGAACCCCCGGAACCTCTCGGTTCAACGGTTTTCAAGACCGCCGCAATCGACCACTCTGCCATCTCTCCAGGCGCGACAAAAGTAGAACTTTTTTTGAATCCACAAAAACCTTTCGGTTGAAAAAACAGCTTTTTTGCTGAAAAAAAAGAGTGCATAGGTTTGTATATTTAAAACATATTTCAGAATTTAGCTAAAAACTTGAAAAGTTCTCTGAAAAGGTTGATTTTACTGGTAGTTTGAATTCAGAGACACATTATAAACGATTAGATTAATTATCATAAACAGACCATTTAATTTTACAACATACTTATTTTCAACAAATTAATCATTATTTAAATTTATTGCCGTATGAACAAAGCACAATTAATTGATGCAATGGCCGCCGGAGCTGGCCTAACGAAAGCTGATGCTAAAAAAGCACTTGATGCTTTTGTAGCTGCAACCACCGACGCTTTAAAAAGTGGCGACCGTGTTGCTCTGATTGGATTTGGTTCTTTTGCCGTTTCAGAACGGGGTGAAAGAACAGGAAGAAACCCTCAGACAGGGAAAGAAATTAAAATTGAAGCCAAAAAAGTGGTTAAATTTAAAGCTGGTGCAGAACTGTCGGATGCAGTATCGTAACGGTAACGGATTATTATAAAAGAAGGGAGGCACACAACCTCCCTTTTTTTATTTTTGCAGTCATGGAAAATATTAAAAAAGAGTTGCTCAACTACTTCATTTCATTTATATCTCCCGAGCGGGCCGAATTATTTAAACAGAAGGCCAACGAACGGACTCAATACATTACCGTTGTGCTGGAAGATATATTTCAGCCACAAAATGCCAGCGCTGTACTTCGGTCATGCGACTGTTTCGGGATTCAGGACATTCATGTCATTGAAAACCGCAACCAGTTAACCATTGATAAGGAAGTTGTAATGGGGGCCTCGAAATGGTTAACCATCCACAAATACAACCAGACAGAAAACAACAGCCTTGAAGCGATTCAATCGCTGAAAAAATCGGGATACCGGATTGTTGCCACTTCGCCGCATTACAACGACCAGCTCCTCCCCGATTTTGACCTCACCAAAGGAAAAGTAGCCTTGGTTTTTGGCTCCGAACTTCCGGGAGTTTCCGACATCATCATGAATGAAGCCGACGAATTTCTGAAAATCCCCATGTACGGGTTTACAGAAAGTTTAAATATTTCGGTATCGGCTGCTATTATTATGTTTCATTTAAGTAACCAGCTACGAAAACAGGAAAACCTGAACTGGCATTTGTCGGAATCCGAAAAAGTTGAACTGATATTGACATGGATCAAAAAAACAGTCAAACAAAGTGATTTGATTGAGGAACGGTTTTGGCAAACCAAAAAATAGAATTCAGAATTTCTCAAGCATTTCTTTCAGGCTGTCCAGCGAAATCAGTTGCACCCCGGTTTTCTGCCATTCGTCGAATGGCAATGGAATTCCCGGCAACTCTTTAATGGCATCGTGGATAACCAAAACATTTTTTACGCGTTTCACTAATCCTTTCACAGCATAATCAACACAAATATTGGTGGTTACGCCATACACCACAACGGTTTTTGGTTTCAGCATACGCAAAACAACATCGGTCCACGGACTACCGGCAAATGCATCGAAAGCATCTTTCCGGATTATAAAATTTCTGCATTTTTCACGGTTCAAAATCTCGGGTGTAATCAGATATTCCCGATTCCAGTCGAAAATTACCGGTTCTTCGGGATTGGTTTCCTTGATAAAATCGGCTCCTTTTGAGTTAGCAATGCAATGTGCCGGAAATGTTTTGACAAAATCGGGATTGGTGTCAATTTCTGCCGAGTTGTAATAATGATAATCAGCCGTATTGATGGTTCGTATGGAATAGTGTTTTGCCAGCCGGGTGAGTTCAGACCAAACGGATTTCAGTTTCTCAGCGTCCTGAACATATAATTTCCCTTTTGGCTTAACAAAATCTTTTTGAGTGTCAACGTTCCAGAATAGAAAATCGGAAAGATTCATTTTTCAACCATTAAAAATGCCTTTAAATATATTTAATATAAATGGTTGATCCATGTATGAAATGTTAAAATTCCTTACCAGAAGCCCCGGAAATTATTCGGGGCTTCTGGATCAAATAAAAAATTTATTTTACAATCCCTTTTCAAGAAATGCTCTGAA
>CAZHKI010000113.1:2357-9742 GCA_964533365.1 uncultured Maribellus sp.
TCTTTTGGCATCTTATGATTAAGAAATTAGGGGCTCTGAATTCTTCGTTATCAAAAGTAACGCCCAGCCTGTGTTCACTTCCGTCGGGTTCAATAATGACATGAAAAGGAATACTGTTGGTGGCATATTTCGAAATCTGGATATCGAGGTTCTTTTTACCCATGGTTTTAAGCAACTTTCCGTCAACAGCCGATGTAATCCACTCATCTTCCGGCAAAGTTGTCCGATCATCGGTATATAAACCAATTACCACGTATTTTTCCGACATCATTTTTAAAACTTCAGGATTGTCCCAAACTGTATTCTCCATTTTTTTACAGTTGGCACAGGCGTGACCTTTAAAGACAACAAACGCCGGTTTTTGTTGTTCTTTCGCACAAGCCAGCCCCTGTTCAAAATCGAAATAACCGGAAATACCATGAGGCAGGTGTAATTTATCAGCATATTTTGCCGGTCCGCATAATTCGGTTGGCTCTGTTACTGAGCTGGTTGTATTCGCAGGTGCCAACGTGGTTTTATAGGTTGCCGGTGGAATCAACGAAGAAATTGACGAAAGCGGCGATCCCAGCAAGCCGGTAAAAAGATATACCACAAACGTAAACGTAACCATCGAAAGGAACAGCCTTCCAACACCGACATAAGGCAAATCGCTGTCGTGCGAAAATTTAATTTTTCCCAGGAAATATAATCCCAGCAGGAAGAATATTACAATCCAGATGGCAAGATATATTTCACGGTTCAGGATATTAAAACCATAAACCTGATCTATATTACTTAAGAATTTTAATCCAAAAGCCAGGAGAATAAAAGCAAAAACCACTTTAATTGCATTAAGCCATCCGCCTGATTTTGGCAATTTACTCAACGCCGACGGGAAAATGGCCAGCAAGGTAAACGGTGTGGCAAACGCCAACCCGAAGAAAAACATCCCAATCAGCGGACGCATTCCTCCGTCCTGAACGGCTTCAATGATCAATGCACCAATAAATGGACCGGTACACGAAAACGATACAATAACTGTGGTCAATGCCATAAAAAATGCGCCAACCAGTCCGCCTTTGTCGGCTTTTGCATCGGTTTTATTGACCAGGCTGCTGGGTAAAACCATTTCGAAAGCGCCAAAAAATGAGATGGAAAAAACCAGAAACAATAAGAAGAAAATAAGGTTGGGAATCCAGTGGGTGCTGAGAATATTACCCACATTTGGTCCAAATATCCCGAAAGAAAAAAGGGCACCCAGCAAAGTGAAAATCAACACGATGGAAAATCCGAAAAAGATTCCGGTGCGGATTGCTTTGCTGCGGTTTTCGCTGCCGCGCATAAAAAACGAAACGGTCATCGGAATCATCGGGAAAACACAGGGAGTCAAAATGGCTGCCAAACCTGCCAGCGCCGAAATGATGATAAACAACCACAACGTTTGTCCGCTGGCCGAACCGGAACCAGTTTTCGCGGATTCTTCGGGAACCACGGCATTTTCAGCTTGACCCAAATCGCTGCCGGCATTTAATGTAAAAGAAAAAGGCGTTTCTTCCGGCGGGGTGCAGGTTTCGTCATTACAACTCATGAACAGTACGTAACCGCTTATTTTTACCTTTTCGGAAGTTGCCAGTTTTATTTTTTGGATCAATGTTGCCTGGTCGCTGAAATACCCCACATTCATTTGAAAGGTTGGATCGAAAACCAGCACCGGTTCCGGATTTTTCAAAATTTCACCCTCAAATTCAAACAGGGTGGAATCTTCAAATACGAATGCTGTTGCAATTGGGCCGCCTTCAGGAAGATGGGTATCGTATAAATGCCAGCCCTTTTCAATGCTTGCTTTGAAAATCAGTTCAACTTCGTTTCCGTTTTGTTTTGAATCAAAGGTCCAAGTTGTTGGGTTAACTATTTGGCCTTCAACAAACAAAACCGAGAATACGATAACAAGAATGATGGTCAGTTTCTTCATGTTCAATCTAATTTTTTTTGAAATTTAAAACATACACAAATCTACATGTTTTCATTAAACAAAAATATGTCCAATTGGTTTGTTCTGACAAAGATTCCATTTTAAGGGTAAAAAATGAAAAAGAGACAGACATTTAAATAAAAAGAGCAAAGAAAAAGCCGCTCATCTTTTTGAGCGGCTTTTTCTTTACAGAATAATTTCTTCAAGGTTTTCATCAAAAAAATGATATTCGAGATAGGAATAAGCATTGTTGGCTTCCACTTTTACCCATCTGAAATATTCAAAAAACCATTTATTCCGGTACGACTTCAATCCCTTTGTCAGGTAGGCAGCAACATAGGGATGAACCTTCAATACCATTTTTTTCTTGTTTAAATCTTTTAAAACATATCTCACTTTGCCGTCCAGTTCGTCGGCAAATAACACAGTGGGCACAATTTTACCACTTCCCTTGCAGGTAGGGCAGTTTTCAGCTGTTTCAATATTTTCTTCGGGGCGAACCCGTTGCCTGGTTATTTGCATCAGGCAAAATTTACTGAGGGGTAAGATGTTGTGCTTGGTCCGATCGTTTGCCATCACTTCCTTCATGTGTTCGTACACTTTCAGTCGGTTATTGGCGCTGTGCATGTCGATGAAATCGATTACAATGATTCCACCCATGTCTCTCAGCCTCAATTGTCTTGCAATTTCATTACAGGCAGCCAGGTTAACGTCGAGCGCATTATTTTCCTGATCCAGCCCGATTTTGGCACGGTTTCCACTATTAACGTCAATTACGTGAAATGCTTCGGTGTGTTCAACGATTAAATAAGCGCCCTCTTTAAAAGAAACTGTTTTTCCGAACGATGCTTTGATTTGTTTTTCAATCCCATAATATTCAAATATGGGTGCTCGTCCTTTGTAAAGTTTTACAATTTTCTTTTTATCGGGTTGAATGCTTCCAATATAATCGGAAATTTCGTTGCATACCGATTGATCGTTAACAATAATGCTGCTAAAATCGGGGTGATAAATGTCGCGAAGCAAGGCTGTCGTCCGGTCAATTTCCCCAATTACCAGCGATGGTGCATTTACGCGGCTTAACTTGTTGAATGTTGTTTCCCACTTATCAACCAAACGTTGTAATTCCTGGTCGAGTTCGGCAACTTTTTTGCCCTCGGCCACGGTCCTGACAATTACACCGTATTTTCGTGGTTTAATGCTTTGAATCAGCTTTTTTAACCGGTTTTTTTCTTCGTTGGTTTTAATTTTTTGCGACACGGAAACTTTATCGCTAAACGGCATCAGTACCAGGTACCGCCCGGCAATTGAAATTTCGGATGTTAAACGCGGGCCTTTGGTTGAGATGGGTTCTTTCGAAACCTGTACCAGTATTTTCTGGCCCACTTTGAGTAAATCAGTTACTTTTCCCTCTTTGTCGATATCGGGTTCCGACTGAAAACGGGCGAGGGATGAAACTTTTGATTTTCGGGATGACGCAACTCGCAAAAATTTATTTAACGTGGCAAACTGCGGTCCCATGTCGAGATAATGCAAAAAAGCATCTTTCTCGTAACCAACATCAATAAAGGAAGCATTTAAACTGGGCATTATTTTTTTTACTTTGCCAAGGTAAATATCACCTACTGCAAATTTTGCCCCGCTTCTTTCCCTGGATAATTCAACAAGCTTTTTGTTTTCCTGTAAGGCAATAACAATTTCGGATGGAGTCACATCAATGATTAAATCACTACTCACAACCTAAATTTTAATTCTATCAATGGATTATTTTAAACATTACTGTTATAACAGATTAAACCTAAAGCAATTATGCTTTAGGTTTAATCAAAAATTTCAATAAGTAAAGCTTATTAAAAATTTATTTTTTCTTTTTGTGCCTGTTTTTACGCAATCTTTTTTTGCGTTTGTGGGTAGCCATCTTGTGTCTTTTTCTTTTTTTTCCGCTTGGCATAACTTCTTTATTTTACACGATTTTTAACTTTTGAAACAAATGTTTTGGCTGGTTTAAACGAAGGAATATTATGGGCAGGGATAATAATCGTCGTGTTTTTTGAAATATTACGCGCTGTTTTCTCAGCTCTTTTTTTCACTATAAAACTTCCAAAACCCCTGAGGTAAACATTTTTACCATCAACTAACGAATCTTTAACTGTTTCCATTAAAGCTTCCACTGTTTTCTGTACAGTTACTTTCTCAATTCCAGTGTTCTTTGAAATTTCATTTACTATATCTGCCTTTGTCATCTCTTAAAATATTTAATTTTCAATATATTAATCCGTCTTAACTGGTGTGCAAAAATATAAATAATTTAAAAACAGGAAAGCATTTCAATTAAATTATTTTTGTTTTTTCACAAGATATTTAAAGAGTTAATGACAAATGAGTGAATTTCCCGGCGATATCTATCAATGGTATAAAAAAAACAGCAGGAATCTTCCGTGGAGGGAAACCAGAGATCCATACAAAATCTGGATTTCTGAAATTATATTACAACAAACCCGGGTAGCTCAGGGAATGGATTATTACCTCCGCTTTATTGAAAGATTTCCGACAGTTGGAAGCCTGGCTGCTGCCGGCGAAGATGAAATTCTGAAATTATGGCAGGGACTGGGGTATTACACGCGGGCCCGCAACCTGCATTTGGCTGCAAAAACAATTGTCCATGATTATCAGGGACGGTTTCCCGACACCTATGAAAACATCCGGAAACTAAAAGGCGTGGGTGATTATACTGCGGCTGCTGTTGCTTCCATTGCGTTTGGCCTGCCTTACCCTGTGGCCGACGGAAATGTTTACCGGTTATTTGCCCGGTACTTCGGGATTTCAACTCCCATTGATACGGCAAAGGGGAAAAATGAAATCCTGAATATTACAAAACAACTGATGCCCTTACAAAATGCAGGGTTGCACAACCAGTCGCTGATGGAATTCGGGGCGCTGCAATGTGTGCCAAAATCGCCTGCTTGCGATGTTTGTCCACTTATCCAATCGTGTTTTGCTGCCCAGAAATTTTTGGTGGAAACACTGCCGGTAAAATCGAAAAAAACGAAACAATCCGTCAGGTACTTCTACTATTATTATATAGTGTACAAAAATTCTGTTTTTATGGAAAAAAGAGTCCGGCAGGATATCTGGAAAGGACTGTATCAGTTTCCATTGTTTGAATCGGAAAAAAACCTGACCGAAAATGAATTTTTAAACAGAAAACATATACCTGTCCCCGAAAATATTGTTGTAAATATCAAATCGGTTTCAGCAGAAAAAAAACACATACTGAGCCATCAAATCATTTTTGCACGGTTAATTCATCTGGAAATTGACAAAACAGAAGGATTACCCCAAACCTTGGTTCAGGTAAATCAGAAAGATATTTCTAAATTTGCTGTTCCAAAACTTTTGGAAGGGTTCATGGATGAATTACATCTTGCAAAAAATTAAAGAAAGAAGAAATAAATAATATGTACAGATTTTGTATTTTTAGATGTTAACCTATAAAATTTAAAATTATGTCAGTAAACAAAGTTATTTTAGTAGGAAATGTAGGTAAAGACCCCGAAATCAGGCACCTTGACTCAGGAGTTGCAGTTGCAAACTTCCCATTGGCTACCTCCGAAACATACATTGCCAAAAACGGCGATAAAGTAACCACTACCGAATGGCACAACATTGTGTTGTGGCGCGGACTGGCCGATGTTGCTGAAAAGTATGTAACAAAAGGAAAGCAGTTATACATCGAGGGAAGAATCAGGACCCGAAACTACGACGACAAGGACGGTGTAAAACGTTATGTTACCGAAATTTACGGCGATGTGATGCAATTACTGGGCTCAAAAGAAGGTTCAGCTTCAGGAGGCCCGGCCACTCAAGTTTCTCAAACCCAGGCACCGGCTGCTTCCGTCAGCGAACCCGATTTCGAGGAACAGGGCGGCGACGAGGATTTACCATTTTAATTTTAAACTTTAATCTTGGAAACAGATTCAACTACGGCAACAGTTCCATCCGAAATTTGGGACATTCAGTTTTTCCCATTCACCCATGGAATTGTTGCCGCAATCATCATTGTATTATTGCTGCTTATCGGATCTGCATTTGTCAGCGGTTCCCAGGTGGCATACTTTTCACTGACTCCTTCCCAGAGAAAAAAACTGCTCCAGAGCAAAAGCAAAAACAGCCAGCGGGTACTTAAAAATCTTGAGAAACCCGAAAAGTTACTGGCAACTCTCCTGGTAGCCAATAATTTTATCAATATTGCCATCATTATTCTCGCGGTATTTGTATCCAACCAACTCATCTCGTTTGGTTCATCGCAGATTACCGGGTTTATCATTCAGGCTGCAGCCATTTCAATCCTTTTGCTGTTATTTGGAGAAATTCTGCCAAAAATTTATGCCAGCCATTACGCCATAGCTTTTGCCCGCATGATGGCTGTTCCCGTCGTCATTCTCGAAAAACTTTTCCGTCCGGTTAATTATTTCCTCGAACTTTCATTATTGTCAGGAGTCAAACAACTTCACAATAAACGGAAAAATATTTCGATGGATGAAATTTCGCAGGCACTCGAATTAACTTCCGACAACGAATTGTCGGAAGAAAAAGAAATACTCGAAGGGATTGTCAAATTCGGGAACAAAAGTGTGGAAGAAATTTTAAGGCCTCGGGTCGATGTGGTTTCCATCGATATAAAAACAGGGTTCACCGAAGTACTCGATATCATCAACAAATCAGGGTATTCCCGCATTCCGGTTTACAACGAATCATTCGACAATATCAGCGGAATTTTATACATTAAAGACTTGCTGCCCCACAGCCACAAAGGAAATTCATTCAAGTGGCAAACCCTGATAAGGCCGCCGTTTTATGTCCCCGAAACCAAAAAAATCAATGCGCTGCTGGAAGATTTCCAGAAAACAAAGGTACATTTTGCCATTGTGGTTGACGAATACGGCGGAACAGCCGGGATTGTAACCCTGGAAGATATACTGGAAGAAATTGTGGGCGAAATCAGTGATGAATTCGACGAAGAAGAAAATTTCTTTACCCGGATTTCAGAAAATACATTCCTTTTCGACGGCAAAATCCTGTTGGTTGATTTCTACAAAGCAGTTGAATGCGACGATTCGATTTTCAACGATGTAAAAGGCGATGCCGATACATTAGCCGGACTGATTCTCGAACTGAAAGGAGAAATCCCTGCATTTCACGAGATAATCCCGTGCAAAAACTTTCAATTTACCATCGAAGCGGTTGATAAACGCAGGATAAAACAAATCAAAGTTGAAATTATCCGCTGATTTTTTCGTTTAAAAAAGTAAAAGTTCGGATATGCGCTACAAAATCCTGATTGTAATAACTATGTTGATTTTCGCCGGTTGCAACGAAAAATATTCGCCAAAACCAAGAGGATATTTTCGGATTGATTTTCCGGAAAAAAATT
>CAZHKI010000114.1:0-739 GCA_964533365.1 uncultured Maribellus sp.
AACACAGGGAATCCGAATAAAAAAAAGAGGCTAATCTCTTTTTAGACAGCCTCTTGTTGTTATGTGTTTATTCCTTAAACTTTTAAAATTTAAATGAAATTTTATATTTGTGAACTGATGACTGAATTTCGTCACTTTACTCTTTCAGGAAATTTGTTTTCAAAAAAAGACGGAAAAAGCGACTGTTCATTGATCCAATAAAAGAAATCAGAAACAATATCCATAATATGATGTTTCGTTGAATAAAAAGGAGAAAGCATGAAGAAAAACAAAACAGGAATCATGACGCTGGTTGAAAAAGCAGGAAATGCCCTGCCCCACCCGGCAGCGTTATTTGGCATTTTCGGGATCATAACGTTACTGTTTTCGGCAATGGGGCATTACCTGTCGTGGGATGCCATCCATCCGGCCACCGGCGATTCCATTCATGTTGTCAATCTTCTGTCGAAAGAAGGCCTGCACCGTATTTTACTTGAAATGGTCGATAATTATACCGGTTTTGCCCCACTGGGAATTGTAATGGTTGCCATGCTGGGCATTGGCATAGCCGAAAGCAGCGGGCTCATCAAAGCAGCCATCAATGCCCTGCTAATCAAAGCCCCGAAAAATTCGGTTACTTTTATGATTGTTTTAACGGGAATCCTCTCAAATACCGCGTCCGACATTGGCTACATTTTAATCATCCCGCTGTCGGGGGTGATTTTTCATTCACTGGGGCGCCATCCGATTGCAGGCATGT
>CAZHKI010000114.1:792-9648 GCA_964533365.1 uncultured Maribellus sp.
CGGTGGGTTCAGTGCCAATTTGCTCATCGGCACTATTGATCCGTTACTGGCCGGACTGTCAACCGAAGCTGCGCGGATTGTTGACCCTGAATATTACGTTATGCCTACGGCCAATTACTATTTCATGGCGGTTTCGACCATTGTTATCAGTTTTGCCGGAACATTTGTCACCAAAGCATTTGTTGAGCCACGGCTCGGAAAATACACCGGCAATGTTGAAAAAGAAGAAATTTCGAGTTTATCGGGAAAAGAAAAAAAAGGATTAATCTGGACCGGAATCACCTTTTTGTTTTTTATGGTAATCATGGCAATTGGTCTCATACCCGATCACGGGTTTCTGCGCGGAAACGACAATACCGTGCTTCATTCTCCGGTTCTGAAAGGTTTTATCTCCGTACTATTTATTGTAGCAGGAAGTTGCGGAATTGTTTATGGTTACGTGGCAGGGAATTTCAAAAAACATGAAGATGTGATTACCGGGATGAACAGCAGTTTCAGGGGATTAATTTCGTTTTTGGTGCTGGTGTTTTTTGCTGCACAGTTTGTTGCCTGGTTCAAATGGAGCAATCTCGGATTGCTGATTGCCGTGAAAGGTGCGGCTTTTCTGCACAGCGCCGAATTAGGGTTAATCCCGCTGGTTATCCTGTTCATTTTACTTTCAGGGTTTATCAACATGTTTATGGGTAGCGCCTCGGCCAAGTGGGCCATTATGGGGCCGGTTTTTATTCCAATGTTTATGCTGCTGGGCTACTCCCCCGAACTCTCGCAGGTGGTTTTCCGAATTGGCGACAGTGTCACCAATGTGATTTCGCCCATGATGAGCTTTTTCGCCCTCATCATTGTCTATTATCAGAAATATGATCTAAAAGCCGGAATCGGAACCATTATGGCAACCATGCTGCCCTACACCATCGCATTTTTTATAGCCTGGACCATTTTGCTGATAGTCTGGATAATGCTGGGCATTCCGTTAGGCCCTGAAGCCGGGTTGTTCTACTCAAAATAGCCAAATACAAATCCTCTGTAACTCCCGTTCATTCGAAAAAACAGTAAAAATATTGCAGGGAATGATAAAGCCCGGCAGAACCGGGCTTTATCAATACTCAAATTTAAATTCAAATTTCTTTACTGTTCTTTCCAAACCGGCAATCTTCCGGGGGTCCAGGGTGCGTTGATTTGGTTCAAACCGGTTTCCAACGCAGGAATGTCTTTTTCCACTATTCGTTTCAGCGCATCGAGTACCGGCGGGAATTCAGCTTTCAGGATTTCGTATCCTTGTTTTTCAGTGGTTGTAATCCCGCTGGTTGAGCCCGAGTGGGTGTACGTTATATTACCCAACCGATCGTTGATGGGTACCTGGGCCGGCGGAATTTCCTCACTGCTTGCTGGTGCCGGAACACCGTTCATTTTAAAATTAAGTTCTTCCAGCTCTTTACCAAGTGCGCGGGCTTTGTCCATTAACTGCTGACTGGCGCCAGGTGTCGAATAAATCGCTTGTTTGATGTGTTCCACCTTCGAAATTACTTCGCCAATCATTTGACTGGCACCCACTACCGCGATGGCCAACTGGCTTACATTTTGGGCGAACTCAACATTTTCGGCATAATTTTGAGCAGGCAGCGTGGTGTTGTTCAGCTTTTTGCAGACAAATTCCACCGGCCCGGCCAGCGGGGTCAGTTCACCTTCATGCCACATTTCCATGGCCACCTTGTAAGTTCCGGGCATCACCAAAATTCCGCTGGCTCTCCTTCGTCCACTTTCCGAAACCGGATTGAAACTGCCGCTGACCCGTACACTGCTGGGTAGCGAATACCGCAAATCCCAGTTAACGCGGTTGATCCCTTTCGATGGCGTGGTTGTTAACTGACGGACCACATTGCCGCCGGCATCGGTTATGGTAAAAATCAAGTGCGATTTTTCTTCCTGATTTTCCAATTGCAACTCGCGCCAGGTTGGTTGAGGAATGGATTTTCCTTCCTTAAACAATTTCTTTTCTTCTTCTTTCCTGATTTGTTGTTTTGTTTTAGGAACATCTTTCAGATAATAAGAAAATGTAACTCCGAAATCAGGATTTGGAGCCACAAAATAGGTATCTCCCTGATTGTCTTTCACATTCGTCTGAATGTACATTAACGCATCTTTAACCGGAAAAATATGCGCTTCTTTGGCAGCCATTTCGTGCGACAGTTCACGCAACGGACTGTAATCATCCAGAACATAGAAACCACGGCCAAAAGTAGCCAGCGCCAAAGCGTTTTCCCGTTCCTGGATTGCGATATCGCGAACCGGAATAGTTGGGATTCCCGATTTCATCTGAACCCAGTTTTTTCCGTTGTCGATGGTAAAAAAGACACCAAACTCAGTACCTGCAAACAGCAGGTCGGGCCGGATAAAATCCTGAATGATGGTATGAACTGTTCCGTTTTCAGGAAGATTTCCACTGATGGAAACCCAGTTTTTTCCTTTGTCGGTACTTTTGAAGACATAAGGTTTGAAGTCATCGCGTTTCAGATTGTCGAACGTTGCATAAACCACGTTTTCATCGAAACGATCGGCCCAAATGTCGCTCACATAGGTATATTCAGGAACACCGGGAAACGATTTCACCTGGATCCACGACTTTCCACCGTTTTCGGTTACAGAAATCACGCCGTCGTCGGTACCGGCATACAACAAGCCTTCTTTCACCGGCGATTCGGCCAGCGAAACGATGGTTCCCCACAACGAGGTGGAAACATCTTTGGCAAGGGCATCAACCGGCCAGTATTTTCCCATCACAGGGAAGCTGTTCCGGTCGGTTTGTGAGGTTAAATCATCGCTGATAACCTGCCAGGTATCGCCGCGATTGTCGCTTCGGAAAACTTTATTGGCTGCCATATACACGCGTGACCCTTTGTGCGGGCTGACAAACAGCGGTGTATTCCAGTTCCATTTGTAGGTGAGTTCATCTTTTCGTTCGCGCGGTTTGATGCTGATGGCCTCGCCACTTTTTTTATCGTACCGGAACGCATTTCCATACTGATATTCGGTATAAACAATGTTAGGATCATCAGGGTCGGTGGCAACCCAGAAACCATCGCCGCCCATGGTCACAAACCATTCGTCGTTGATGACGCCTTCGCTGGTCAGGTTTTGCGAGGGCCCTCCCATGGAATTGTTATCCTGCGTCCCGCCATACACATTGTAAAAAGGTTCGGCATTATCCACATGAACCCTGTAAAACTGGGTCACCGGCAGGTTTTCCTTGAAATCGAACGTTAAGCCGCCATCCCAGGTTTCGTAAATTCCACCGTCACCGCCAATCATATAATGGCCGGTGTCAGCCGGATCGATCCACAGGGCGTGATCGTCAACATGACGCCCGCGAATGCTGATACGGCTCCAGGTTTTGCCGCCATCGGTAGTTACTGAAGAAACCGTTTCCACAGAATACACTTTGTCCACGTTTTTCGGATCGCAGTAAATTTCGTTATAATACTGGCCACTGGAGGCATGGTCGCTCATCTTTTCCCAGCTTTCGCCTTTGTCAACCGAACGAAAAAACCCGCTTTTGTTTTCAGCAGCTTCAACAATTAAATACACAACATTGGGATCCACCGGTGAAACATCGATTCCCATTCCGCCTAAATCTACACCTGGTAAACCTTTGGTAATTTTCCGCCAGTTTTCGCCGCCGTCGGTCGATTTATAGACAGCCGATTCGGGGCCGCCGCCAATCTTGGTAAACGAAGTTCTCCGGCGTTGTTCCGAAGTGGCGTACATGATATCGGGATTGGAAGGATCCATTTTCACATTGTTTACGCCGGTATTTTCACTGATATCGAGTACTTTCTTCCAGGTTTCACCGCCGTTGGTGGTTTTATACAAGCCACGCTCACCGCCTTGTCCCCAGGCCGAACCTTCGGCAGCAACAAAAACCACGTCGGAATTTCGCGGATCGATGGCAATCCCACCAATCTGCCGGCTCTCTTTCAACCCCATGTTTTTGAATGATTTTCCACCGTCAACCGACTTGTAAATCCCGTCGCCGTAACCCAGTGCGCGCTGGTGGTTATTTTCGCCGGTACCCACCCAAACCACATTCGGATTGTTCGGGTCGAGTTCCACATCACCGATGGAATAAGCGCCGTAGTTGTCGAATACCGGTTTCCAGGTGGTTCCGTTGTTGGTGGTTTTCCACACATTTCCGCTGGCAACGCCCACGTAATACTCTTTCGGATTTTTGGGGTTAACCGCAAAATCGGCAATCCGACCACTGGCCCAGGCCGGCCCGATACTCCTGAATTTTAAACCACTTACCAGATCGCTGGTGATGATGGTATCTCCTTTCGCTTTTTTGGCATCGTCATCCTTTTTCGCCATGATCGTTCCACTTGCCATCAGGAACGTTAGAACCATTAAAGTAAATTTCCTCATTATAAATTTTATTTGATTTGAAATTATTCAATCAATAACAGGTGTTCAAGAAGCCGCATAAATTACAAAAACCAATATTTTCAGATAGAGATAAATATCAGATTTCCGCTAAAAATAAAAAAAAACCTGCCGGTTTTATGATGATTAAAAAAAGAGAGGTGCAAAATGGAAATAATCCAATATTTTCACCTCCCGTCAATCCGAAAAAATCACTCTTAGAAATTCAGGACATCTTTCAGATTTTTGTAACCGGTTTTGCTTACTTTCAACTTGGTTTTATCATGCAGGATCACAATGTAGGCTTCTTTTTCGTACTGCTGAATTTCACTGATTTCGTCCACTTTCACAATGAAGGAACGGTGAATCCGGATAAAATTTTTAGGGTCGAGTGTATTTTCAAAAAACTTCATGGTCTTTTGTTTCATAAAGCGGCCCTCTTTGGTGTAAATCATCACGTAATCATCCATCGACTCGATGTAGCGCACATGGTCGATGGGTGAGATGTGGATTTTATGGCGATCTTTCACCACAATACGGTCGAGGTATTCTCCGCGGGGATAATCGCTCACTTTTTCAGAAATATCGGAAACCACGCCTTCCTTTTGTATTCTTTCGGCCACTTTTTCGACGGCTTCGAGGAGGCGATCGCGGGAATAAGGTTTCAGCAGGTAATCGGCCGCGTTAAATTCAAATGCTTTGATGGCATACTGATCGTAAGCTGTGGCAAAGATAATCTGCGGTTTGTGATCGAGCAGTTCCAGCATTTCGAAACCCGTAATTTTGGGCATCTGAATATCAAGAAAAACCAAATCAGGCTTTAGTTCGTTGATCATTTTTACCCCTTCGAAACCGTTTTGGCATTCGGCAATCAGTTCGATAGTATCGATATCTTTCAGGAACGACTTTAATAAATTCCGGGCCAGTTCCTCATCTTCCACAATAATGGTTCGTAAAATTTCCGACATAGTATTTTCTAATTTTGAGGTATGGTTAAAGTTACTTTAAATTCCTTTTTGTTGTCTTCAATTCTTAATAAATGAGGATTTGAGAAAATAATCTGCAGGCGTTCGCGAATATTGCGCAACCCGATTCCTTCGCCGCGTTTGCTGAGCACATCCGGATCGTAGGTATTTTGAATGATGATTTCAAGGCCATCGCGGTTCATGCGTGCGCGGGTTATAATATCAACCGGTTCGGTGGCTTCGTAAACGCCATATTTGATGGCATTTTCGTACAGTGGCTGTAAAATCATGTTGGGAATTTGGGCATTCAGGCATTCCTTTTCAATATCGAAAGCCGGATTTAACTTCGATCCGAACCGTACTTTCTCAATTTTCAGGTACAACTGATTATTTTCCAACTCTTGTTTAAAAGTTACTTTTTCGTTTTGATCGTGTTTGAGCGAATAACGCATCAGTTGCGACAGGTTGATAACCATCTCCTGTGCTCGTTCCGGATCGGTCATGGTGAGCGACGAAATGCTGTTGAGGCTGTTGAACAAAAAATGCGGGTTAATCTGCGATTTCAGGGCATGCAATTCGGCTTCCTTCACCAGCGCTTTTAACTTTCCCTCGTTCCTGAGTTTTTCCTTAAAGCCCTGGTAATAATTCACTGCATAAAAGAAAATAACATAAATAACATACAGAATGTATCCGATAAAAACCCGGTTGACAATTCGTTCTTCCAGCCAGTGTGAAGGCGCCGGTTGCAGAACCTTTAAAAGAACCACCCCCAGATACATCCATATAGAAATAATAACGGTGGCAGCAATTCCATGCGCCAGTATGATCCTCCAGAACGAATTGTTTTCGAGGGTGCTGAATTTAATGACATACCAAATGGCAGCACCAATAATTGCAAAAGTGATAAGAAATGAAATAACTTCGACCAGCGCATCGACAAAATCAACGCCGTTCCCAAAGGTTAAGAGCAGAATATAGGCAGCTCCTGCGGTTATCCAAAAAAGCCCATAATAAATAGCAAGTTTTGGATTGGTAATGAAAGGATGACGAAATTCCATGGACGGTATTACATGTGTTTTACCTCGACGCCGCCGAAGGCAGTAAATCCTTTGATGACCAATGTTTTGGAAGGATCGGTGGTAATATTCTGGAACGTTGAGCTTCGCTTGTCGGTAAATCCGCCAAAAACGGCTGTGACTTCATTTTTTATTGCCCAATCGGGGGGGACTTTAAAACCACATCCGCCAAAAATACTAACTGTATCGATAACTGCCCCGTTGGACGACAGCGAACACTGCCGCAAATCGTATTCAGCCCCGCCAAAGATGGTGGTTATTTTACCACCGAAAAAATTCTTTGAATCGATCATTACTTCCCGTCCTCCGAAAACCACGAAATCATCAAAAAAATCCATGCCAATTTTCCCGGTTTCCTGAATGGGCGGGACACTTTTTTTCTGGTGAGTAACCAGCATAATCACCCCTATACCGATAATCAGCAGTGGCCAGCCAATCTTTCGCAATTCGTAGGGAATGGTTATAATTTCGGGAATCAGGAAAAAACCGCCAATCACGATAAGTACAGTCCCCGAAGTGCGGTTGCCGCCAATAAGCGAAAAAATACCAATGGCAATCAGGAGCATTTGCCACGAAATTAAAATATCGTCCCAGATAGGAGGAATTAAGTCCAGCTTTTCCAGGATCCAGAATGCACCTACTGCTATCAGGAACAAACCAAAGTAAATTCTTTTTGATGATGAATTATGACGTTCCATTTTATTTGAATTTTATTATTAAATCGAATCTGTCTTATCAATTGATCATTTTGCAAAAGTTCAGCGGAATTCCGGCTAAATTTTACGGGACACCAGCGCCACTCCAATTCCAATAAGAAAAAGCGGGACAAAAAGTGAAAGCGACAACCCGGGAATGACAAACAACCGCGGCAAAATAAAAATCCCGCCAATTACAATCAGTACAATTCCGAAAGAACGTTTACCGGCTAACAACAATAATCCCACGAGAATGAGTACAACCGGCCACGAAAAAATAAAATTTCCGAAGGGTTGGAATGCATGTCGGAACGGCTGAAGAATATCTCCCCAATGAACCAATGGAAAATGGAACCAAAAACCCACTTTCCGTAAAAGCCAGATAATTCCCACCACAATCAGCACAGTGGCTAAAACCATTGGCGAGTTGTCTTTTTTTAATTCATTGCCCATGATATGGATTTTGATGTTTCTTTGCTCAAAATTAAAATTCTTCAAAAAGCAAACCGCTTAACATTCGGTTAACACAGGTAAAGAACCGGTAAAAAAAGTTTTAAACTCCGGTAAAGAAAAAAAGCGGGACATTTCCCGCTTCTGTTTTATTCTTTTTCCTGTGCTTTTGCCCACGAATCTTTCAGCGCTACCGTCCGGTTAAAAACCGGTTTTTCGGGAGTTGAATCGTAATCGAGATTAAAATAGCCGAGCCGTTCGAACTGGAAATGGTCGAGCGGTTTGGCATTTTTGACAAACGGTTCGAGGTAACATTCGGATAAAACCTGCAATGAACCTGGGTTCAAAAATTCTTTAAAATCAATGTCTTTATGTCCATCGGGTTCTTCGTCGCTGAACAGACGGTCGTACAACCGTACTTCCGATTTCACGCTGTGCGTGGCCGAAACCCAGTGCAGGGTGGCTTTCACTTTGCGTCCGTCGGGCGAATTGCCGCCTTTTGATGCCGGATCGTAAGTACACAACAAGGCTGTAATCTCACCCTGATCGTTTTTCACCACTTCGTTGCAGGTAACAAAATAGGCATAACGCAACCGCACTTCGCGGCCGGGGCCAAGACGGAAGAATTTTTTGGGCGGTTCTTCCATGAAATCGTCACGTTCAATATAAATTTCGCGGGTAAACGGTACTTTTCGGGTACCCATTTCCGGGTCTTCCGGGTTGTTGATGGCATCCAGTTCCTCGGTTAAATTCTCCGGATAGTTGGTAATAATCACTTTCAGCGGATTGAGAACGCCCATCACGCGCTGGGCTGTTTTGTTGAGGTGCTCGCGCACGCTGTATTCGAGCAGCGAAACATCGATGGTCCCGTCCACTTTGGTTACGCCAATGCGGTCGGAAAAATTACGGATAGACTCCGGTGTGTAACCTCTGCGCCGCAAACCGGAAATTGTAGGCATGCGCGGGTCGTCCCACCCGTTAACATATTTTTCTTTTACCAGTTCGAGCAATTTACGTTTGCTCATCACAGTGTAAGTGAGGTTGAGACGGGCAAATTCAATCTGACGCGGCCGGTAATCAGTTTCCTGCAACTGATCGACAAACCAGTCGTAAAGCGGCCGGTGTACTTCAAATTCGAGGGTACAAACCGAATGGGTAATCCCTTCCCAGAAATCGCACTGCCCGTGGGCAAAGTCGTACATGGGATAAACCACCCACTTGTCGGCGGTGCGGTGGTGGTGGGCTTTCATAATGCGG
>CAZHKI010000115.1:0-7487 GCA_964533365.1 uncultured Maribellus sp.
GTGGAGGTCTTGGTGGGCGTTGTCCACCTGGAAGCATTGTTCCTCCAAAATTACGTTGACCGGGATTGGCCAGAGGAGCCTGTTCGCCTCGTATAACTTTTGGCGCAGCGTTCTTATAATCAAGCAATGAAAGCATTCGTAAACCATAACGTTTGCCCAACACCCGGTATCCTTCAGCCGTAAAATGCAAACCGTCGCCTCTTTGAGGTAATCCAACCGAAGAAATTACATACGAATTGGGAACAACATCGGGCAGGGTGGCAATAATTTTATTCATACTGGCACAGATACCCTTTTGATCCTCACCCACAACTTCACCAGCCAGCAGAGGAACATTTTCAGTCTGAAGACTCAGATCCTCCAACAGGTTTTCGTAAACCAGTTTTACTTTTTGTGTCCATAAAGAATCTCCTGTATTTGATTCTCCCTGGTGCATTAAAATCCCTTTAATCACGCCGTCTTTTTGAGCCAGTTTGGCCATTTCAACCAAACGCCCGTAAGGATTTCCATCGTAGGCATTTATCATTCCAATCATCCATTCGGGTGCAGTTTCAACATACGATGGATAATTCTCTTTGTCGAACAGTTCAATTTTGCACCCGCCAACGGCTACATTAATTACCCCGACTTTGATATGTTTGGGCAGGTTTTCAACCAGAGTGCGGCCAAAATAATCCGTCGGACCAAGTCCGGTGCGGCACCGGCCAAGTGGCGGTGCTGCTGTGTACCAGAGTCCTTTTTCACGGTCTGAATCGGGGCAGTCAACTGCAGACATCATCTGAAAACGATCATCGATATTTAAAGAATCCTGGCGTTCCAAACGTGCATTTCCTTCCATGTTCGACTGGCCGAAACAGAGGAAAATATAAAAGTTTGGATCCTGCGCCTGAAGATTGAACTGTAGCATTAATGCTATGGCAAATATCAGTAAGCTAATTTTATAATTCATTGGTTTTAAGTTTAATTCTGTTTTGAATACTATTCCAAAATTTTATCGCTGATTCTGAGGTAATCAAAATCGACATATCCTCCGGTTTCTTCGGTGGCATAATTGAACATGCCGAAACGGTAGCCCATAAAATGTTCCATCAGCGTATATTGCATTTTTAATGGTCCGCCAATAGCCGTCCAGCTTGTTCCATCGAGGCTGTAATAGAACCATGCAATATCTTTTCTATCGCGGAAATCACAGTCGATTTTCAGGTATACTTCACTCTGGGTCAGCGGCAGACTTTCGAGTTCGACCGAAGTATCGGTTTCGTTGCTTACCATGTAAATAAACTTCTTACCGTCGGTCATTTTAACACCCACCTGGCCAAACTTTCGTTGCAGGGCACACAGTCCGGCGAAATCACCGTTTTTCATATTCGAAGCATCTATCAATGTGACACCTGAACTTACGGGGCCAAAAGTTCTTTGGGTGAGCGTGTTCCGCGCATAAACAAAACTGGTATCAACCCGGCCGGTCGTCAGGCGTAAATATCCGTCGCGTGCATGTATTGACCAGAGATCGTTTACAGGATTGTGGTTCCACTGCCAAACGAGTGGCAGATCCGGGTCATTTTCCTGCCGCGTAAATTCATCTGAATTGATAATTCCGGGGATCAAGCCTTTACTGGCAGGCAAGTCGAGTGTATCGGGGACCAGACCATTAACGCCCAGAACCGGCCAATTATCTTCCCATTTAACCGGAACGAGGTATGGAATCCGGCCTACCGAGCCATTATCGCGAAAGAGGTAAGAAAACCATTTTCCATCGGGAGTATCAATTAAACCGCCCTGCGCAACTCCTTTATCTTGCAGCGCTACACGTCCTTCCCATGGGCCAGTAATATTATCGGCGCGATGGATCACAACCGTACGCATTCCTCCCCGCGGCCAGGTAATGTTGAACAGGTAATATTTGCCGTTCACCTTAAAAAGTTGCGAACCTTCAGCAGGAAGCATGATTTTGTCGCCTGCCGGAGCGCTTGAGTTCTCTATCAATACTTTTTCAGTTCCTTCTTTTACACCAGAAAGGTCCTCTTCCAATTCAGTGATCATCAATTTTCCTGTTCCCCAAATCATATATATTTTCCCATCGTCATCGAAAAACAGGGTATTGTCGTGTAAACTCGGTGCAAATTCGTTTCTTTTCCACTCGCCTTTTTCAACGTCGTTCGTTGAAAAGATGTAGGTTTTTCCAGTGGTGCTTGAAAAAGTTGACACATAAAACCTGTTGTTGTGGTAACGGATACAACTGGCCCACGAACCACGTCCGTATGCGCGCTCGCCGTTATCCAGGTTCAGCGCATCAATATTGGCAAGCGTATCATAAGCATAGCTCACCAATTCCCAGTTAACCAGGTCTTTCGATTTCATAACCGGCACTCCCGGAGCCATGTGCATGGTGGTGCTGCTCATATAGTAGGCGTCCCCTACCCGAACCATTGACATATCTGGCACATCTGCGTAAATAATCGGATTGGTAGCTTTTGGAGCATTGGAATTTACAGCTTTTTTACAGCCGCTTTGTATGAATAACAAACTGATAATCGCCAGGGTAAAATATGTTATTTTCATTTTTTTTGAATTTTTATTTTATCGTTTTTATTCGAATTACAGTCAATGACATGGGCGGTATTTCATAGTCAAATTTCTTTTGAACCGTAAATTCTGAATGTACCGGTACGATATTTTGCAGATTTTCAAATGAATTTTCAGCTTCTGCAGCGCCACTTAATATTGTCAATCCGGCTTCCGGCAGCACATCGTTAAACTTTGAAAGATTAACTTTTACCATTTTGAGTTCACTCCCCGCATTTACCATTTTCAGAATAATATCGCCTGATTGAGAGTCCATAACACATGAAGCCGCAATGGTAGTATCACTTTCTGCTTTAGTAATAATTTTATCGAAATACAGGTCACCCTGATTGGTCATAAACATTTTCTGAACAAAGTAATTGGGTGTCAGACAAATGCGCGTGTTGTCAAAAAATATCATATCGGTGCTCCACTGCGTGAAATTTCTTTTAGCAAGTAAGGGTGCGTATGAAGCCATGACCACCACATCGCCGTTTCTTTCCAGTCCGGTGAGATAAGCACTTTCAGCAATGGCGTTGCGTAATTTGTTGCCCCACGAGGCATATTCACCCAAATAAACTTTGGTTGCATTTCGCTTGTAACCGTTGTACCGATGTTGATTTCCAAGAAACCAATCAGGCTGCGTGTAGTAATGTTCATCCACCATCTCCAGCTTTAGCTTATCGGCAATTTCCCAACCTTTGTCAAAATCTTCGCCTTCAAGAAAAGGCCCTACCGTCCCGATTACCGTAATTTCGGGGTGCTTTTCTTTTATTGCTTTATAAATTTGGGTAAACCGTTCTTCAAATTCAGGAGTCATTTTGTCTTCGTTTCCCACTCCCACATATTCAAGATTAAAAGGTTCGGGATGTCCGGCAGCGGCACGTTTGGCGCCCCATTCCGAAGTTACCGGTCCATTGGCCCATTCGATCAGATCAAGCACTTCCTGAATGTATTCGTCCAACTCATTTACAGGAAGAGCTTTTTGCCCGGTACCGCCAATTCGCCATGTTCCGCCCGAGTTCTGACAACTTACCGCTGCAGGAACCACAGGAAGTGGCTTGGCACCGATATCTTCGCAAAACTGGAAAAATTCGAAATAACCTAATCCGGCCGTTTGATGATAGCCCCAGATATTGCGTTGTTCTTTTCGTTGTTCAATCGGCCCGATGGTGTTTTTCCAGCGGTACATATTGCCCAGCCCATCGCCATGAACAAGACAACCACCGGGAAAGCGGATAAATCTCGGATGCATATCTGCCAGAACCTGTGCCAGATCGGCACGCAAACCATTTGCCCGGTTTTCAAACGTTTTTTCGGGAAAAAGAGAAACCAGATCCAAAGCCAGCTTCCCTTCTGTCTGGATCAAAACTACCAGCGAAGCGCTGTCGCAAGCGGCTTTGGCAGTTAAAGTGGCAGTATATTTTTTCCATGCATCAGAATCGATTGTCACTGAATTTAGAGCAAGTACCTCTCCATTCCGGTTTTCAAGGCTAACTGACACCTTAATCGAACTGCCAGACAATACCTGGGCAAATAGCGAGAAATTATAATTTTCGCCTTCACGAACCACTATACCATCAAAACCCGAATTCCTTATTCCAACACCGGAAATACCTGTAAACTGAGTTTCGTGACCCACATGTTCCACATCGAGTACAATGTAGTGCGGATTGTTAGGATGAACAGGAGATTTGGTTTCTGCACTGATTTTACCATATGAGAAACCCGGTGTAATGTATTCCCAAAAAGAAAACGGATTCCATTCACGGCGTTCGGCCGGATTGTATTCAAACGAGCGGTTTTGTACCAACTCAGCATACAAACCGCCATCGGCAGAATAATTGATATCCTCGAAAAACAGACCAAATAAATCTGTGCTTATTTTTTTCCCGCCTTTTATGTTTTGCGCATGAACAAACGTGGATAACAACAGCAGTACAAAAAGGAGTTTTGGTATTTTCATCTTATTCAGAATATTTTAATTTATTCATTACCAACTATTTTCTTAGTATTCTCACCTCATAAACAGCGCCGGCGGTATTCCCATGAAGGGCTTCAAACCTGATTCTTACATTACTTTTTCCATCCACCATCGAATCGGGAATGCTGTAAATAATGTCTTGAAACGCCGACAGGTTCCAACGCCCGGTATTGTCTTCGGTTACCAGTTTTTCATCGTCGATATAAATATTGAATTTACGGCCGCCCCACTCTGCTCCCCAGTAACGCACAAGCAAACTCAGGTTGGTTTCGGAGTTGGTTGCAAAATCGTAACTGAAATAACCTCCATCGGCGGCTTCGCGGTAAAATTCGTTCCGATTGTTACCCGCTCTTGATTTTTCCTGCTGCAGGGCATGGTCGGTTTCGGGTTGTTGTTCGCCGGTAGCCACCCAATCGATTGTGCGTTTATCAAGAGCCAGCTTCTCTTTTTCAATGTTTGACAATGAATCCAGATAGGTTTTATAGCCAGAATTCGTCAATGCCAGCCAGTACATCATATAACGTGAATCGTGAATCTGATAAAAGGGTTCCAAATCTGCTTTTACAGGATTAATCATCTTCACATCCAACTTAAAATGCAGGGGTTTATCCTTTACAGGTTCGAGTTTATCGGCCAGATTCTGAAGGTCATCTTCAATCAGGATAGGCGCTTTATCTATAGGCAAAAGTTCGCCACTTGCATATTGTCCCCAACGTCCGTCGTCTGCAATCAGGCCTTTTAAATCCTCAGTACCTGTTTTAGCCGCCAGTAAAATCGGGCCATGCATAAATGCAATATACTGGGGTACATTGGGCAAATGCTCAATCGTATTGTGCATGGACAACTTAATTTCAATTAAATCGCCTTTTACCCATTTACGGTCCACGGCAATGTATGAAGAAGGTCCGGAAGTATAAGAAACTTCTTCGCCATTAACCATAATTTTGAGTACACCTTCGCTTACCCATCCAGGGTAACGAACCATCAGTTTAAATTTTGCCGCACCTTCAGTTATCGTCAATTTTGTTTGCTCCTCAGATGGGAAATTAGTTTCCTGACGGATTTTTACACCTTTTTCTTCCCAGTTCAATTCAGAGGCAATAAACAGATTTACAAACAGCGAATCTCCGTTATGAGTGTAGATAAACTGGTTATATTTTCCATGGTTTTCCATGCCTGTTCCAACGCAACACCACATGGCCTCGTTTGGAGCAGAATAAACACGATAGTGTCGCGGTCGTGCCGGCGTGAAGTAAACATATCCACCATGTTCAGGATGTTGGGTGGAAAGAATGTGGTTGAAAACGGTACGCTCGTAATAGTCGGCATATTTGGCCTGCGGATCTGCCCGAAACAGGTCTTCTGTCAATTTTAGCATGTTGTACGAGTTACACGACTCAGGACCGTCAACATCGTTGATAAAATCGATACAGGCATCGTTGGCGGGGAAGTGTTCTCTTCTACTGTTTCCGCCAAAAGCCAGCGAGCGGTTTTCTGTGATTGTCTCCCACGAGAAACGCGCAGCTTCCTGGTATTTCTTATCATGACTAAGTTCAGCAATTCGCTCAAATCCAATAAATTTTGGAATCTGGGTGTTCGCATGCTGATTGTCAAGATTGTCGATGTCTTTTGATAAGGGATTGAGAAATTTATGGTGAGAATAGCGTTTTGCAGCTTGAAGGTATTTACTGTCACCTGTTATTTGATAGGCATCGGCGTAAACCTCATCCATACCGCCATGTTCAGCACCAAGCATTGTTTCCATTTGTTCGTCTGACAATCCCGCCGTTAAATCAATTCCCCAATCGCAAAATTTCAGGAACAGGTCTTTTCCTTTCTCACTATCACAATACAACCAGGTATCACGCAGCCCGGCAAACATTTTATGGAGGTTGTAAAACGGCGCCCACGCTGAAAAATACACTTTAAAATCACCCTTCTTAAAGGTCGACCAGAGTTTCGCACTGTTGGGAATTCCCCCAATATAACCAACTCCCCAATCGGGATTGTTAACGGCATTTGCCTCCTGACATTCTTTTAATTCTTCCAACATATAATCCATTCGGCGCTTACACTCTCTATTCCCGGTAGCGGCATAGTTAATCGCCATTGACGACAGATAGTGTCCACCCACATGACCGTCGAGACCTTCCCAGTTCGGATAAGCCGGAGCTTTGGGTTCCAGACCGGCTTCTTTTCGGAATGGGGCCAGCAGGCGGTCAACATCATATTGCAACAGGACTTCAATATTGAGATCGCGCGCGTGTTTAAACGGACCATCAAGCAATGTGACAGCCCTTAACGGAAATTCGTTGGAATACAATTTATTTTGTGCCAGCAATTTATTATTTCCAAAAAGGAAACAGTTAACAACAAACACAAAAAGAATAATTCGTTTCATAAGTTGGCAAATCAGATTAAAGCATTTGTTGAGTGAAATTTTCATCAACTCACTTAATTCACAGTATTTCTATTTTCATCTTTTTCAAATCTTTGGTTTCCGAGCAATTTCCGTAAAATACTTCATATTCGCCCGGAGTTACCATCATTTTTCGTTTTGCCCAGTCATAAAATTCAAACGAAGATGGTGGCAGATCGATAACTGCCTGTTCTGTTTCTCCTTGTTTTACTTGCACCCGTTTAAAGCCTTTTAGTGTTTTTACCGGACCTTCAATATCGTTTACTTTTCTTACATAAACCTGCACAATCTCAGTCCCATCAAGCTCTCCCGTATTTGAAACAGAGATGGTAATTTGTACAGCTTCATCGGCATTAAAAGTGGTTTTACTCAGCTTTGCAGCACCGATTTCAAAATTTGTATAACTCAGGCCAAAGCCAAACGGGAACAAAGCATCTTCCATGTAGCGGTAGGTGCGTCCTTTCATCGAATAATCCTCAAAGTCTTTGAGTTGGTCGGAGCTTTTATAAAAAGTGATGG
>CAZHKI010000115.1:7497-9629 GCA_964533365.1 uncultured Maribellus sp.
CGAAGGATTATAATCCCCAAAAAGAACATCGGCAACAGCTTGCCCGCCCGATTCGCCGGCATACCATGCCTGAAGGATGGCATCGCAGGTTTCGGTTTCGGGTGTTAATGCCAAAGCTAAACCTGAACAATTTACGTAAACCACCTTTTTGCCGGCATCTTTCAATGCTTTTAAACAATTTCGCTGGACCGATGGAAGTTCAATATCGGTGCGGTCGCCACCTTTAAATCCGGGATAATTTACAGGCATTTCTTCCCCTTCGAGATTCCCTGAAAGCCCTCCGACAAATACCACTATATCAACGCCTTTCAATTTATTAATCAGGTCGGTATAATCCACATCAACTTCCTTCCCAAAATCAAATTCGAGATTGGCCTGCCAGTTGTTTAGCTGCGCAAAACGGATTTCAATTTTGTATTTTTTTCCGGCTTCTACCTTAAAAGGGATTCTGGATGGAAGTGTTCTCCAATTGTCGTATTGTGTTATCAACTCGTCGTTTACCAGCAACTCAAAATGACCGGTTGCACCGCCTTTAAATACCAGTTCTTCCGATAATTTAGGCACAAATTCAGTTTTGTAAATGGCAGAAAATCCTTCGAGTTTCACCCCTGAAGCAAATTCATGATCACCGGCAGTGGTCTTTTTAATAGGATTGGTAATTTGTTGTGTTGTTACCACTTGCCCCTCACGATTTGGATTGTTCCAGTAAGTGGCTTTAAAACCTTGTTTACCGTCAAAGGAACACTGAGCAAAATAACTTTCGGTGACTTTATCTTCCACCAAATCGCAGGCCTTATCGTAAATGATTTGTTTTTCAGTTACTTTTGATTTTATACCATCCAGAATGGAAATGGTACGCACCGGAGTACCGTTATAATTTCCCCACAACATGGGTTCATTATCTGCATTCGGACCAATCACAGCCATCTTCTTTGTCTTTTTTGACAAAGGCAATACAGAGTTTTTATTCTGAAGCAAAGTCATGGTTTCGCGTGCCATATCCAGCGCTAATTGACGGTGTTCCTGGTTATTTAAAACCGATGCCGGAATTTGCGCATAAGGAACAATCGCATCGTCGTCGAAATCGCCCAAATCAAAACGGCCAATCAATAAGCGCATCACACTTTTATCGACATCTTCTTCTTTCAATAAACCTCTTTCAACCGCCTCGGGCAAGGTTTTAAACGGATAGTTTTGCCAGACACACTCCACATCGGTGCCGGAAAGAACGGCCTTTGAAGCGGCATGAACGGCATCGGACGAAACTTTATGACTGTTAAAAAAGTCGGTAATTGCGCCGCAGTCAGACACTACCATGTATTTGTATCCCCATTCGTCGCGAAGAATGGTTTGCAAAAGCCGTGTACTTCCACAGCAAGGTTCATCGTCCAAACGCTGGTAGGCACACATTACCTGACGAACATCGGCATCCTGTACCAGCGATTTAAATGCTGGCAAATAGGTTTCGTATAATTCGCGCGGATTGACATCGTTCAGATTGAGTTCGTGGCGGCTCCACTCCGGGCCTGAATGCACCGCATAATGTTTGGCACAGGCCAGTAATTTTCGGTATTTTGAATCGGCGGGACCTTGCAACCCTTTTACCACCTGAACGCCCATTCGGGAAGTCAGGTACGGATCTTCACCGTAAGTCTCCTGACCACGCCCCCAGCGCGGGTCACGAAAAATATTGACATTTGGCGTCCACACCGAAAGACTCAGAAAGCGTTTGTTTTCATTTCCAGCCTGGATCCACTGGTTATATTTTGCGCGGCCTTCGTCAGAGACTGCGTCATAAATCCGGTACAACAAGGCATCATCAAACGAGGCTGCCATTCCGATCGGTTCCGGGAAAACGGTTACATTATCGTTGTTGGCATACCCGTGCAAGGCTTCGCTCCACCAGTTGAACTTTTTAATTCCGAGCCTAGGAATGGCATCCGACTGGTCACACATCAAGGTAGCTTTTTCTTCCAGTGTTAACCTCGAAATCAAGTCTTTTGCACGTTCCTCAGAACTTAGTTTGGGATTTTGAAAGGGATATTGCTGCCCCCAGGCACTGATTGTAAATAAAAGAATGGCAAACACGCTCAGTCCTTTTCGGTATGGATTGAAAATATTTGTTTTCATCG
>CAZHKI010000116.1:0-9543 GCA_964533365.1 uncultured Maribellus sp.
TGGCATTAAGGTCGGTAATCGATAAACGTGGATACGCACCGTCGGTATTGGAAGTAGACCAGGCATCATCAACAACCTCTTGCAAAATGTTAGATACGCAGTCGTCAGAAGGAGTCAAGGTAGACATTTTCATTGCAGAATAAGAAAGAATATCCTGTCCTAAAACGCCATACATATAAACTGAAAAGTCCCAGTTTTTATAACTTGCATTTAACATTAAACCATAGTTCAGTTTTGGGAAACCGTTACCCAGAACATCCATATCCTCTTCACTGATTTGACCATCTCCGTTTAAGTCAGCATATTTGAAATCGCCTGGTTGAGTTTGAGCTTCCTGATAATAATCGAAGCCGTTAGCAACAGCTGTAGCATTTAACTGATTAATTTCTGCTTGATCTGAGAATATACCTGCAACCCGATATCCGTAGAAAGAACCTACAGCATAACCTTCGCGGCAAATGGAGTGGTTGTCCCAGCTAAGACCTCCGCCAATAGCACCTACGTTACTGCCATCATTGGTTGTAGCTGAGTTCGTATTGAATATATCTGCACCACATTCAATTACTTTGTTTTTCAACGTTGCCCCAGTTAAAGTAGCTCCAACTTGCCAGTCTTTTCCAATATTTGTATTGTAATTAATACTGAATTCGAAACCTTTATTCTGAATTTCACCAAAGTTGGTGTAAACATTTGTAAAACCAGTAGATGGACGCATGGTTTGATATATCAGCAAATCTTTTGCAGTACGCTGGAAGTAGTCGGCCGTAATGTTTAATTTATTAGTGAATAAACCTAAATCGATACCAACGTTTACCTGTTCGTTGGTTTCCCACTTCAGGTTGGTATCAATTACCTTTTGTTGAGCAAAACCATTTGCATGAGAGCTACTTTGGCTACTTGAAGATATGCCGTAGAAGTGATACAAACAATTTGCAGGACTTAATTGGTTAACCGATAAGTCGGTAGCATTACCTGCATTACCGGTACGTCCCCATCCTAAACGAAACTTAAGATTACTAATCTCCTGAATGTTTTTCATGAAGTTTTCTTCAGAAATACGCCATGCCAATGCTGCCGACGGGAAAGTTCCCCAACGATTGCCTGCTCCAAAGTTTGAAGAACCGTCACGACGCATCGTTGCTGTTAAAATATAACGATCCATGAAGCTGTACATCGCCCTGCCATAATAGGAGATATAGCGGGTTTCGAGGTTGAAAGCACCACCTGCCGTTTTTGAGTCGAGATCATTGGTTAAACCAATGTCGCGAAAGTTGGATGCCGGGAAATCTTTTGCAGAAACTTCTTGCCAGTTACCAAAACTCTTGCTAACTGTATTACCTGCCATCAGCGTCAGGTTGTGTGATTCGTTCTTATAATTGTATGTAAAATAACTTTCAATAGCCAAATCATTAGACTGAGAAGTATTCATTGTTAATTGTTCAACCATATCAACTCCGTAAAGCGCAACGGATTCTCCATTATTGTATCGATACCTCAATGGAGTCCAGGTGTTACGATTGTTTGAAGTGAAGTTATAAGAAGCGATTGATTTAAAAGACAGGCCTTTAAAAAGATTAATATTGGTATAAGCACTTGTGAATACCCGATTGGTTCTTATCGGATTATCTACTTCCATTTGCCGGGCATAAGGATTATCGTAACCTTTACCTATTTCGTTGGCAACTGAAGTTTGGTAAAAAACGCCATAAGTTCCATCTTCGTTTACCACATTAGGGCTGATGTATCTCCCTTTGTCATCAATATAGTCCATGGTAGGAGTAACAAAAGCCATATCGCGTAAACTCGACAGGTTAACGTTGTTTCCTAGAGCAGAGTTACTACCCATTGATTGAGAATGAACAAAATTAATATCACCACCAACTTCAATAAAGTCGGAAACATTTACTTTAACATTAGCACGAGCGGTTATACGTTTGTAATATGTGTTTACAACAAGACCTTCATTATCTAAAGAAAAATTGCCCTGTGTTTTTTCAGTACCCCCCGATGCAGAAAGATTGTATTGCTGCCTGAGGGCTAACTGTGTCATTTCTTTTTGCCAATCAATGGTTTTCCTTTTACCATCGTATTGTGGATCCCAAATAGAAAGTACCGGAACTCCTCCATCAGACGCACGAGCTGAACGAATCGATTTTGCATAGTTATCAGCATCTTGTACGTCAAGCGAGTACGGTAACGTTTGTGCGCCAAAATTTGCTGAAACTTCAATTTTGGACGAACCTTTGATTCCATGTTTGGTGGTAACCATAATTACACCATTAGCGCCACGAGCACCATAAATAGCAGTTGCTGAAGCATCTTTTAATACCTCAATACTCTCAATGTCGGCCGGATTAAGGAAATTTGCATTGTCACCAACCTGTATCCCGTCAACAACATAAAGAGGGCTGGCATTACCATTAATGGTTGCAACTCCACGAATGCGTACAGCCGCATTGGCATCAGGTGCTCCATCTTGTGCTGTTACCATTACCCCTGCAGCAGCACCCTTTAAGCCTTCTGCGATGTTTACTGGCATTTTCCTCATCATCTCCTCAGCATTAACTGAAACTACAGAGCCTGCAATATCGCTCTTTTTAACAGTACCATAACCAACAACTATTACCTCATCGATCCCAACAATGTCAGGTTTCATGGTAATGTTAAATTTGGTTTGCGAACCGATTTCAATTACCTGGGATTGCATACCAACAAAGCTAAAAATAAGGACTTTCGAGCCAATTGGTGCTTCCAGCCTAAACGCACCGTTTAAATCGGTAACCGTACCGATAGTAGTTTCCTGAATCGTAACTGCAACTCCCGGAATCGGACTTCCAGTTTCATCAGTTACAGTACCCTGTAAACTGATGTTTTGTCCCAAACTCCAGAGTGATAATAGCAACACAGGCAGCATAACAAGTGCGATCCGTACTAGTTTGTTTTTTTTCATAAGATTAAAAATTTTTGTTAATGGATTTAAAATTAAGTCATAAACAATATCGGGCATTCCTTCCCGACACAAAGTGGTCTCGGGCTAACCAGACCATTTAATAAATTCTTTTTGTATTTACATATTGAATGATTTAGTTTTTATTTATGATTATACAATTGATTATCCAGCATATTTGCTTTATCAGAAATTGAAGCTTTTTAATTACTTACAACATCTGTTGCAATGAATAAAAAAGGAAATTGATATCTGATATTTTTAGTTTCATTAAGTTTGATTTTTGTCGAATATTCAATAATAATGGTCAAAACTACACCAATAAACATTTTTCGACTTTTAATTTTGGATAAAAGAGTTATAATTAGAGATAAATATGAATTTAAATGAAAGTATTTTAATTTACTGAGTGTCAATACACTAAAATCAAAATTTCTAGCAAAAACTGACGTTTGAATCACTCGGCATACAATCTGAAATGAAGAATTTATGAAAATTTAAAATTGAACTGCAAACTCAAAATGTGATATATTAAGCATTAAAATTAAGTTGCGATTTTACTACATTAACAATCTAAAACCCGGATTAACAGCATGTTACAGATACTCTATTTCCTATGATAGTTTTGAATGTCCATTAAAAGAGCAAATGCGCCGTAGTTTGGTTGAACTGTTCCAATCTTTCGGATTAATTACATAGTCTGCTTTACATCGAATATTGGTTGTGCGGTCAGTAGTCAAGCGCAAATTGATATTTGTTGGATTAAGCTTACTGCGAATTTGATAGCTGATTGTTGCAATGTCGTTAATAAATGTGTATGCATTTACCCGCCAGCTCCACAAAAATTCTTTATAAAGAACAAAAGCACTGAAATTCAGCGCTTTTTTTATTATAATCTTTAAAACCAACTCCTTCGGTGGTGGTCATATTTAAATTGGATCTGATTTCAGGTTCACCTGTGACCGTTCAGCAATCATGATAACACTGTCCCAAACCGGCAAATTCCTCATTACAACATCGGGGCCTTTGTTTTCCCAGTCTGTTTTCCCAATTTCATAAACTTTCCCTGAAATCATTTCCACATAAACCGGATCGCTGAAGTTTACGTCTTTTAGTGTCAGGTTAACCAGGTCCCATTTAAATTCGTCATCGGGAATACGATCTTTATACCAAAGAAGGACAATCGGATGGTTTCCTTTTTTAAATCCGGCAATGGTCATTTCCCTTGGCGAATTCGAAGTAAAGTTCAGCGCTCCTTCCGGCACTACCGAATCATCGAAAACAGAAACCATGTGTTGTACCCCGTAATACGAAGGCCTTTTGTAAATAATTTCATTCAGCAAATTGGAGCGAATCAGCCCGAACGATTGCAGCATGTTATAATATTTCAGGTCAATGATGGTAAATACGTTCGTGCGGATATTGTACATCCTGTCACCTGCCATGCGCCGCATGTACCATTTGGCCTGGCTGATTTCTGTCCATTGATAATATTTTAGGGCGTGCCCCCATTCCAAAGTCGACGGGCAGCCATTTTCTCCCTGGTAAATCTGAATATCCGGGGAATAGGAATGAACCAGGGCAATCAATTTTTCAACGTCGTCATAACTGCCATCCGGATTATTAAGATAGGGATGATAACAGACATAGTCCAACAATTCCAGTTTCCGGTTCACTTTTAAAATATCAAGAAAATCTTTTATGTAGTCCAGCGGAATCCGGTAGGTAGAAAGGCCGATGATTACCGCCTCGGGCTGCACTTTTCGAACCACTTCAGCTGTTTTAATAAACAGAGAAGTATAAACTTCGGGATCTTTGTTTCCGTTGTTTGCTTCGTTCCAGATTTCCCATTCCTTGACTACATCTTTGTACCGGATTACCGTTGCTTCCACATATTTTAACCATGCCGACATGGTTTCCTCATCGGTAAAGATTTTAGCCTGTAACCTGAAATCAGACCCATAAATCGGATTGCCGTAACACAGGCACAACCACGGCTGTACCGACTGTTCAGCCAGGCCGTTAACACAACTGTCGAGCCATGCAAAATTGTATTTGCCTTTTTCTTGCTCGCATTTTGCCCAGCCGCTTTGCAAGCGGGCATGTTTAACTCCCAGTTTCCCTACAAAGTCCTTGTAAATGCTGAATTTTGCGTAGTCCCGGTCGAGGGTTTCACACCCAACCGACCAGGGAGATGATTGAATTTCTTCGGATTGTTTTGTTGCCAGCCACCCAATTTGTTTTAATCCAGGCCCGGAATACTGAAATAAATCCCAGCTTACATTTTTGTATTGTCCCAGGGAAATCATGTTGATTGTGGTGCAGATTAAAAGAATTAATACGATTTGTTTCATGGTCTGATAAAAATTTGTTTAATATTGATTTTCATTTGAACTGAGCCATAAAATGCACTGCGCTCTTAGCGGCTGTTATTTCTCTAAGAATTTATGATTCCTCAACCAGATTTCAAGCTGAGTTAGCCACGATTCGTCATCAGGTACTGATGGCGCTAATCCAAATGCATTATGGCCACCTTTTTCATAAATATGAAGTTCAGCATCGATATTATATTTTTTTAAAGCTTTAAAATATTGAATGCTGTTTTCAAAAGGTACGACATTGTCATCTGCGGCATGGACTAAAAAAGTAATTGGAGTATTTTCATTAACCCATTCATCAGCAGAATAATAGGCAATCTGATTGTCGTCAGGGGAATCGCCTAATAAATTTTTCATTGAACTGGCATGAACTAATCCGGGACGGAAGCTAATCAACGGCCATGCCAATACCACAAAATCAGGACGAATCGATGTTGTATCATAAATGGCAAAATCGATATCGGAGTAATGGGTAGCAGTCATGGCAGCCAGGTGCCCTCCGGCGGATGAGCCCCAAAGTCCGATTTTATCTTTTGATAATCCATATTGGGCAGCATTATTCCGGACATAATACATGGCTGTTTGTACATCTTTAAATACTGCAGTCGATTTATCCTTCCCAACCATAAATTTTGGAAGCCGGTGAACAAGGATAAACACAGTGATGCCCATTTTATTTAGCCTTTGGGCAATAAATCGTGTATTTCCAATGCCCATTCGTGCATACCCGCTACCCGGGCAAACGACAACAGCTGTACCATTCACTGAATCAGGCCGAAACAAAAGAAGCCGGGGATTAACGTCTCCGGAAATATAAGTTATATTCCCATCTGCATCATATTCAATTTTTTCAGAATAATTTTTAGCATCTGCATTGTACAAAGGTATTTCAACAAAATTTTGAGCAACAGACAGAGAATTCCAAAATAAAATCATAAAAAAGAGCATCTGAGTTTTTTTCATGATCGAATGATTTTATTCGTTCGCTTTGTTGTTTATTCCTGCAATAAATTTTTTAAAGCACCTAATAATGCGGCATGCTCAATGCTTTTAACAACAGCAAGATGTTTAAGGCAGTTTACGTTTTTAAAACCTTCGTTTAATGTTGGTTGTATAAACCTGAATGATTTTGAAATCTGCCCGCTGAAGAGAAGACATTCGATCTGATTTTCTTCTATGATATTATGCAATGATTCAGATAAAATTTCTCCAACTTTTTGAAATGTTTGCAGGGCATTTTGCTCTCCTTCTTCTGCCAAAGCAGCAATATCTGCAACCGTTAACTCGGTTGTTTCTGCCCCCCTGTTCAACAGATGATAGATTTTCTGAAATCCACGCTTTGCAGTATAATCTTCCAAAATACCATCCTTATACGGGATTTTAAAAATTGACAGATAGGGTCCACCAATTTCATTACACAGCACTTCTCCGTTTTTTGACATGGCAAATCCAAGACCAGTCCCCAAGGTGATAACAGCGGCATTTTTAAATCCCTGAGCATTGCCTTTCCAAATTTCACCCACAAGTACGGCATTGGCATCGTGAATAAATTTGACAGGAATATCCTGGAAAATCCCGGTTGCTTCATAAAAATAATTTCGCAAATCAAGCCCGTAAATTGCCTGAAACTTATGTTTCATCAGCGGGGTGGCTTTTTCGAAGTCGAAAGGGCCGGGAAAAGCAATACCGGCACCTTTTAACTCCAACTTCCTGTCAATCATATATTCCAACCCCTGCGAGATGATATTTTTGAAAGCCTGCAAAATTTCATCTTTTGAACCGTCAGAAAAAGATTCTACAGAGCAGGCAGATTCCGGAAAAACATTTCCAAATGAATCCAGAACTGCCGATTTCAAAAAAGTCCCGCCGGCATCAATAATCAAGTACGCAGTCATCGACGAAGCCATCTTTTAACATTGTTTTGTGTATGCACACCGGTTGGTTGCCCAGATTCTTCACCACATAACGTCCCATGTTGGCAGGAACAACCACCACATCAAGATAATTCTGAGTGTAACTTAATTCAGGATTATCGAGCGATTGAACCAGAACTTTTTCGCCGTCGACAAGGGTCAACACGTGGAAGATTCCTTTTGTATCGCCTTCAATTTCTTTTTCAAACTCAAGACGACGTAAACTGATGTAAAGCAAATCGTGTTCTCCAATAATGTATTCAGCCCATCCTTCGCCACTCTTATCCAAACGTGCTTCCTGAACCAGGTTTTCTTTCACCCAGGTTGTTGTACGCTCTTTCCGCAGTACTTTTTCGCCGTGATAGGTATGAATTGGACGTGGCTTGCCATCGAGGTCGGCACGTAAATAGTCGTACATTTTGTATGTGTACGAACCAATGCTAAGACTGCCAATCTCAAGAATCAACTGGTTGCGTCCCGATGAGTGAATGGTTCCGGCCGGTAGCATAACCTGTGTTCCCGGAACTGATTTGATGTGATTTACATATTTCTGATAATCAACAGGTGTAAATTCTTTCTCCGAAATTTTCACCTCTTTTACAAATTCATCCGGATCGATTCCTTCGTTAAAACCAACATAGGTTTTTGCTCCGTGTCCTGTTGCAATAATATAGTAGCTTTCGTCCTGACGACCATGTTCTCCGTAATTTTCAACATTGTAATTATGGCCCGAGTGAACCTGAATGGACATGTTGCCGCTACTGTGGTACGAATCGTCGTAGTTAAAACGAATCGGGAAATAACCTCCGAATTTATTGACACAATCGGTTCCCATCAACTGGGTCCCCTCTTTTTGTACGAAAGTGAAAAATGGCATTTCCACCAAATGTTTCCCGGCTTCCACAACAATACTGACTTCAAGAGGAATCAGGTCGAAAATCCAGGCACAGTTCACCATCGAATCGGGAAGGTTTCGAAGTTTGGTAATGTAATGGCCACCCCAAACTCCTTCGAGGTAAACCGGTTTACAACGCATTGGACATTTCACAAGCGCCGATGTGATGGCATCGAACGATTTTGCCGGAATTAATTGCAGTTTATTTATATCGTTGCTGGCAATGTAAAAATCAATGGCATTGTTTTTTATCAGGTCCCAGCGAAGGTGACCAGCTACTTCGAAATCGATATAATAGCATCTTCTCAGTAATGCTTTAATCGGTTTTGCAATTTCATCGCCCAGGTTGGCAAACATTCCTTTCCGTGCCCGTAAAATGGTTTCTTTCGGAGTTACATCGAAGTAACAAACCAAATCGTATTGCGGACGAAGCTGTTTTATGGTAGTGCCAAATCCGGAAACAATACATACCTGATTTGCAGCAGCCTCTTTAAAATCCTTCAGTTCTTTTTCAAACTGAGCCAGCTTTTCAGCGTCGAAAAGATCTTCGTAGCTCCCTTTAAATAACTTTCCGTAAAGAAGTACCGGGTCTTTTTCCTTGTCTTCCTTCAGGTTTTCAGTAAAATCTTCATCAAGCTCACTGGCAGTTTTTAAAACATTCTTAAAATCGAATGTTTTTACGCCAATTCCTTTCAGTTTCAGATTTTGCGATAGCAAATTGATCGTTTGTTCAAACTGGGCGCTGATATATCCATCCAATGCTACTACAACATTGTTTTCATTTTCTAACTTTTGGGTAATTACATCGCTCAGACGAACAGCTGTTTCTTTCGTTCCGGAAACAATTGAATTAATTACTTCCGCCGAAAGTTTTGGCCGGTTTACGGCTGTTGGATCGTCGTAAGGATGTGGATTAAACATGAAACTCATAATTCATTCTCCTTTTTTATCTTTTAATTGATTTCGTAATATTCAAATTCCATCATTTCGGCAAGAATGGAAAGCTCTTTTCGATAGTCGCCATCCACAATGGCAAAGTGCTGGGTAGTTCCGATTTTGAGAATCCGTTCGAACAGTTCTTTCACCGGAACAACCGGTTTGAAAATGCTGTGCGAATAGGTTGCGAACAAATGCCTGCCTTCCAGTGAATCGACCAGCGTGCACACCAACTTGTATTTGCCATTTTCTTCAACCAGTTGCGCCATTGTTTTTCGCCCCGGGGAAATGCGGTACCAGGCAAACGGGGCCCCTGCATATTTGTATTTGGTTTTGGCAAACCGGACATCCCTCGAAATGATGACATTTTTCTGAAAATCAGGATCGGTATGATCATTCGGGCCGGCATGTCCCCCGGCAAAAGTTCCTTTTTCGGCTTCAATATGGAACGGTTCGATAAAATTGACACGCTTA
>CAZHKI010000117.1:0-9528 GCA_964533365.1 uncultured Maribellus sp.
AGTTTGGCGTTCAATCTGAATATTGTCTGTTCTTATCAAATTAGTTCTTTCGTATTTTATTCTTTTTAATCCAACCATTAAACCTTTGAAAAATTCGAATCGGTTATTTTCCTCCATTGATAAATTGGCATAAATATTTTTTGCATTGGTATTCCGGTACATATTTACAAAGTCCGTTATGTCGTCAATATGTTTTGGTTCAGAATATTTCATTAAAAATTCTTCCGCAATATCTCTGATTGTGCCACCTCTTATATCTTTTTCTTCTTCCCAAACCTTTAACCCATAAACACTTGTTCTTCCAAAAGGCACAAATCCCGTCTTTCTTTGCATAGAAGCTCTAATACTATCTTCATCTGTTTTATAGTCAGGATAGAGTTCTCTTACTTTGTCACAAATCACATTAACTTTGGAAGGTTCTCCTAATTCTTCTAAAGCTTCATAAGCGTACTCATATACCTGTTTAAAGGTATTTCTTTTAAAAATTATATTTTCCTCTAAATCAACGGTTAATTCAAATTCAGAAAAAAGCAATGTTTCACTTATTGACGTTATTGTATCAAGTTTTGAAATGCAGTTTTCGTTTTGAAAATTTAACAGGTAAGATTGAAAATGAAACTTGTAATCTTCTTCAATTTTCTCGGAAAGTCTAAAATAAACGTCCTGAATAAGTTTCTGGAAATCAAAAGTCCAAGTTAAATCTTTTCTAATTAAATAAAGATTATTCCAATTGTGTTGATTCCCCGTTAGTTTGTTGAAAAATACGTTTTCTGTATCACCGATTAAATCATGTGTTTCTTTTAATAGAATGGAGAAAATATAAACAATAAATTGAGAATTGAAATTTACACCTTCATTTCCATTTATTTCTAAAACATCCTCATCTGAGAAATTTATAAATTCATCATTTTGCGTTATTTGATAAACATTGAGGTTTTCAAAATTTAATTCGAGATTAAATAATCCATTTATAATATTTGGAAATTTTTTTAATGTTTTATTTCGGATTTGGCGAAAACGTTCACTGGTTAGTTTCAAGTCAGATTTAAAGTCTTTGATAAGAGGAGGTTCTATGCCATAGAAGAAATTTAATAGTCCGAAGAATACTGTTTTCTCCTTTTCATCTAATAAATAATTTCCATCAACTAAATGATAAATAGTTTTGAAAATGGGATAACCTAAGCTAAAATCATAATCTCGACCAATTTTATTAATTGTGTTATTTGTAATTTGATAATTCTTGATTAAATAGGAATTAAAGTATTCCCTTAAAATTTCATTGTCCTCAAATAATGAAACTAACTCAATTAATTCCTTAACCTCATTAGTAAACCTTTCAATTTCTATTTCTGTAAGTTCCCCAACATTTTTTATTGTTTTGAAAACATACTCTTCTATTTCAAAAAATTCTTCTTTTATCGCTCTAACGGTAATTGAATCTTGCAGTAAAAGAGAAAGTGCATTTTTACTTCTTACCGATAATTGATTGAATTTTGAATAGATAATATTGTTTAAAACTGCTTTTTGTTTGGTTGTTAAATTATCTATTTTCTTAATTAACAGATTTTCTGGTTTTTCAATATTTTGTATTTGAATTATTGAATTATTGTATTCTTTGTACTTCCTGTACTTATTGCAAACAGCAATTAATTCTGAATTTGAATTGGAGCCACAATTTCTAAGTTTTTTAAAATCTCCATTTTTATAATAATATTCTAAAATTAAACCAAGATTGATTAGCCCATTGCCTTCGCAAACATTTTGACTACGGATACTTATGTTTTCTTTCTTCGCTAATTGAAATATTGTAGTACCTACGATTTCTTCGCTATTTTCATGAGAAGATTCAGATAATTCGGTGAATTGATAGTTTCTATATTTTTCACAAATAGTTATTAATTCCTCATTTGATTTTTTACCACAATTCCTGACTTTTAAAAAATCACCATTTGCATTATAAAAGTCTATTAAGTCTTTTAAAGTTAATAAGTTGAAAGATTTGCAGGCATTATATCCACGAACTCTCAGATTTTCAATATCACACAAGAAATCTAATGTGTAATTTGGAGTATTATGAACAGTTTCTTGTTCCTCTTTTTGAATCTCATTTTGTGTTAAGTCGACAGTATTGTTTTCAATTCTGTTTTCATATTTTTCGCAAATTGACAACAGCTTTTGATTGATAACTGAATTTGAATATTCAAGTGATAGGAAATTGCCATTCCTGTTTTTAAAATTTAAAATTTTTTGCAAATCAGTCAGTTTGTTTTGAATACAAACCAGCAAAGTTATTCTATCAATATTCTCATTTACCGACAGTTCTTTTAGTTCAATATTTGTGGTGACATTAGTCATTAAAAGATTAGCTGGATATTTTCTTGAATTATGAAAGGGTATTTGTGTGTTTTGAAATTGATATAATACTTTGATAGAATAGAAGTACACAGAAACGAGGATTTAACAGGTTTACTCATTTTTATCGTTTTTTAATTCAAGGTAAGTGTGTTTTTTGATGCTTTTAAAATTATCAACAATATGGTTATAAAACAAGTAATATTATTGTAAAAATGCTTGTGTTTTTGAACAGTTAAAAATCGGGGATGTTTTAAATATTAAACAGTAAACATGAGGCAAATGAAAAAAAACACCGGGACTAGGTTTCAAGAAAATGAGCGGACCGGAAGAAGAAGTTTTCTGCAAATCAGTTTTTTTTCTGTAAAACTGGTTCAACCGTTTGTTCTTCTTCTGTCTTTCCTGTGTCGGGAACTTGCTCGTCCGGTTGGGGTTCTACGGGGCCTCTTCTGAAAATGTCGGTGCGGGTGAGCGGGCGCAGGTTGATTTTCCAGTCGAACCCTGCCAGCCGTTTGTCCTCTTCGGTGAGTTCCTGTAACGGTTTCAGTTTCCCTTCGGGGGCTTTCAGAAATGAGATTTTAAATACTTTACCTTCCCTGAACTGGATGGAAATCTTGCTGCTTTCGGCCCGGTTCAGGCCAATCACGTCGTTTTCCTTTTCGCGGGCATAATACAGGGTTTGTCCGTTTCCGTCAACGTCAATCCGGTCCAGTTCGTTGTTAACCACGTATCCCACCATATTTTTACCTTTCACCTGGTCGAATCGTGCCGTATCCTGTTTCGAAATGATGAAGCTGTTGTTGATGAGGTGCATTTCGTCGGGGGCATCGGTATATTGTTTCATTTCGATGAAGTCGGCGCTTAACTGGTGAATATCGGACCAGATGACCGGGTTGTTGTGGAGCTGCACTACTGAGTCTTTGCTGAAATAGACCAGCGAATCGCACATTCCCTGAATGTCGGAACGGTAAAACCGGACATCATAATATGCTGTAATTACATTTTCTCCTTCGACGAGGGTGTCGGGGATCGAACGGAGGGTATCGGCATGCATATAAAGGGTGTCTTTTTCGGAATACATAATCAATACGGCCGAGTCGGTTACAGTGGTGACTTCCGATAATTTATTGTAAAAGGCGTTCAACCCTTCCACCATGATTTTGTTTTCCATATCGTGAATCTGCACCGAGCCAACTGCTTTTCCATTGCCGTTTTCTTCGTTGTATTTGATGTAGTTGGCTTTCAGAAACTGGGTTTCGTTGTACACACGCGGATTTTTAAGTAATTCGGCTTCCCCGCTTTTTGAATCGTACCAACCGTCTTCGGCGTAGAGCGAATTGGACGAATCGCGGATGGTGGTGGGGCCAACAATGGAAATCCGTCCGGTTTCGGTATTGTAGTACATGGTGTCGCCGGTGAGGGTATATTTTTCGCCCACAGCTTCCACATTCCGGTAAAAATGAATGATATCGGTATCAATAAAATATTTACCGATTACGCTGGTCAGCGTGTTGGTACTGTCCACAATTTTTCCGTTGTCGTCGTAATACCCGATGTTGGCGGCCAGGTCGTAATCGATGGTGTCGGAATAGAGGGTGGTGGTTTTGTTTACCAGTTTTACGTTTTCCCAGGCACGGGCAAAGTTAATGTCGCCGTTGTAAAAAATTTTATTGGCATACAGGTGCAGCGTGTCGCCCTGGTTGATGTGCACATTTCCGAACGCATCGACTTTATTGGTGCCGGTGTAGGTATAGGCGCTGTCGCACCAGATAAACATGGTTTTGTGCTGGATTTGTACGTCGCCAATCAGCCGCTGGGCATTATTGGCTATGTTGGAAGCAGCTTCCAGCGAATTGGCATGGATAATATCGATTCTTTTCTTTTCCTGCGAAACTGCTTCTGAACCGGTCAGTATCAGCAAAAGAATAACCACGACTGACAGTCGGCAGGTGTTTCTGAACGTTGTATCACAAAAAACAAGAAGCATTAAATCAGTTTTGAGATGATTTCGTCAACCGAGATATTCTCGGCCTCGGCCTTGTAGTTTTTGATGATGCGGTGCCTCAAAATGGACGGCGCCACAGCCTGAACGTCCTCGATATCGGGTGAATATTTTCCGAACAGTGCGGCGTGTGTTTTTGCCCCCAGCACCAGATACTGCGAAGCCCTTGGCCCTGCCCCCCATTTGATGTATTGTTCAGAAACCGGCGCTGTGAGCGGGTTGCCCGGCCGGGTTTTGGCAGCCAGGTTTACTGCATATTTCAGTACATTGTCGTTGATGGGCACTTTCCGGATCAGATCCTGGTAAAACAGGATCTCTTTCCCCGAAATGACCGGGTTGAGGTTGAACTGGAGCGTTGAGGTTGTATTTTTTACGATGGTCAGTTCATCTTCGAATTTGGGATAACCGAGCCAAACGGAAAACATAAACCGGTCTAACTGCGCTTCAGGCAGGGGATAGGTACCTTCCTGTTCGATGGGGTTTTGTGTGGCAAGTACAAAAAACGGGGCGTCGAGTTCGAACCGTTGGCCGGCTGCGGTAACGGCCCGTTCCTGCATGGCTTCCAACAACGCCGACTGGGTTTTTGGCGGGGTGCGGTTAATTTCATCGGCCAAAATGATGTTGGCGAATAGCGGTCCCCGGTTGAATTTAAACTGCCGTTCTTTATCGAGGATTTCAGTCCCGATGATATCAGACGGCATTAAATCGGGTGTAAACTGAATTCGGTTATATTTTAGCCCGAGAATGTCGGCAATGGTAGTCACCAGCAGGGTTTTGGCCAGCCCGGGAACGCCAATCAGCAATACATGCCCCCGGCTGAAAAGCGAAATCAGCACCTGTGTGATGACTTCGTCCTGACCGTAAATGACTTTGGTGATTTCCGATTTGAGCTCTTCAAATTTGGAGCGTAGCCCGTCAAGGGCTTCCACATCGTTTTTAAAATTCATTGTTGTATAAGATTATGTACAAAATCAACAAATGGAATGAATAACCAGTTATTTGATCCAGCTTTTAAACCTGAAATTGCAGTTGGCGTACGTATCGTCGATACGGATATAGGTTTGTGCCTGCCTAGCTGCAATCCATTCCTGTAAAACCTGTTCTTTCTTTTTGGCCAGGTACAAATCGGCCAGTAACTGGTAGTCGTTTTGAATATTGGCTTTGTGACTTTCGGTTTTGTTGATCAGCTTGATGATTTTATAAACGGTTTGCTGACTTTCTCTTTCAATGGTTTCGAATGGTTTCGATATTTCGTTGATGTTCATCGACGGCAGAATTTTGCTGATTTCACCATCGAGTTCCTCTACTGAAAATTTCGACGACATGGTATTTGGGTTGATGGCTTTTCCACCGTTGTTCCGGGTGTTTTTGTCGGTCGAAAACATCATGGCTGCCTGGTCGAAAGGGATTTCGTTTTTCCGTATTATATTGGCAAGGCTGTCCAGGCGGTTGTGTGCCATCTCTTTGGCTTCAACCGAAACTTTGGGTTTCATTAAAATATGACGGGTTTTCACTTTCTCTCCCTGCTTGTCGATGAGTTGGATGATGTGGAACCCGAACTCGCTTTCCACGACGTTTGAAATGCGGTCGCCTTTCAGGTTGAAGGCAGCAGCAGCGTAAGCCGGATCAAGTTCGGCCCGGCCCATAAACGGAATTTCCCCACCGTTTTTGGCTTCCGGAGCTTCGGAATACATGATGGCCAGGGTGGCAAAGTTGGACCCGTTTTCAATGCGTTCCTTGATGTCGCGCAACCGCGATTTGACACTGTTGATTTCTTCCAGTTCGATGGCTGGACGGATGGATATCTGTGCAAATTCGTATTGGGTTGGTACGGTAGGTATTTCCTCGTCTTTCAAATTTCTGAAAAAAAGACGTACTTCAGAAGGAGTGACGTTTACATCCTGTACAATCTTATTTTGCATTTGCTGGCTCAGCAGGTGGTTGCGGATTCCTTCCTGCATGTCGGATTTGATGAGTGCGATTGGTTTTTTGAAATATTCTTCCACCGCCTTTTCCGAACCGAAATAGGTAATATACGATTGTAACTGCGCATCCATTTGCTGGTTGACCTGGCTGGGAGTAACTTCAATCAATGTGTCCTGTTCGGCTTCGGCAACCAGTAATTTGTCGATGAGCATGTTTTCGAAAATCTCGCATTTCATATCGCCCTCCGAGCTGATTCCCTGGGCTTGCTGGTTCATGTGCATTTCTTCGATTTCCGATTTTAAGATGATGTTGCCACCAACCACAGCGACAATCTGGTCAATGATTTTATCCTGTGCAACGGCCGTTGCTGAATAAAGAAAAGCCAGTAATAAAATGATCACGATCCTGCCTGGATTAATCCTCTTCATGTGTTTCCTGTTTATAAATTTTAAATTTGTTTTGCCTGATTCCTTCTGTGTAAACATTGTCTTCCAGTAATTTCAAAAAATCAATTTTTCTGCGGTTAAGTATCAGGTTTTTAATGTTTTCTTTAACGTATTCCATGGGGGCCTCATCATTTCTCAGCCTGTAATCCTGAATGCTGACAAGATAATAATAATTTGAATCATTCACTTCTATCCGGTTGTTCCGGGGTAGAAATAGTTCCGGTTCACTGATTTCTTTTGGAATGTTTTTTAGAACAACTTCAAAATCGACCCAGCTTTCGTTAAACAAATCGAAACTTTTTGCATACTGCACACAATATTCGCGCAACCCGCTTAGCCCTTCCTTCGAAGTATCGTTGCAGTAGTTTTTCAGCAGCGTCGGGTTGGCAACCTCCGATGGCACCTTAATAAAGATGGCTTTAACAATGTTTCGGGTAAGGTTGAAGTTCTCAATGTTGTTCAGGTAATATTCCTCAATCTGTTCTGAGGTGACAGTGGTATCCATCCGTTGCTTCATCAACTCATTTTTGTATTTGTAAATGATGAGTGAATTGCGGTATTCCTGTATTTCGCGGGTTAGGTCTTTCTGGTCGGGCGAAAGGTTTTCTTCCGCTTTCTGAATCATTAATTCCTGTTTCACCCATTTACGGATATAGTCGTCAGCCAGCCGGATGCTGTCTTCTTTACTGATTCCTGCCGGTATTACTCCAGCCATATCGCTTACGAAAAGTTGTTTAATCCCAACTTCTGCGATTACTTTTTCCCCGGGGTCGTCGTTTGGGATACACCCGAAGACGAGAATCCAGAGAATGAAAAACCAGCCATATTTTTTTATCCTATCAAACACCGGAAATCGTTTTTAACAGGTTCTTGTTCGCTTTAACCTTATATTTCCGGTGAAGTTCCTTCAACCACATTTTTTCGATGTGGTTTTGATAATCGGAAATATAAAGGCCGCGGGCTTCTTCGAGGTTTTTCGGGGATGGCGGGATTTTGTCGCCCCTGACAAACGTGATATTTTCGTCGAAATCTGCAGGTTTGGCCCCGTTCCATATAAAGTAGTCCACCACCGGGTTGCTGCCTTTTTCCCATGCTCCTTCGGTTATCGTAATTTTGGATTCGTCTTTGTTGATGAGCGACAAAATTTCTTCATTGTTCATCCCGGCAGCAAAATACTGGTCGGCCTCTTCTCGGGTTTCCTCGCTGTCGCAGGTAACCACACAACCCTTGAAGCGCTCTTCCCAACTGTATTTTCCTTTGTTTTTTTTGTAGAATTTTTCAAGCCCGGCTGTGTCGGTTGCGGCGTAATTCCATATTTTTTCCTCGGAAATGTTGAAGAGTAAAATCCCGTCGTGATATTCCTGCATCAAATCCCTGAACTCGGGGTATTTGCTTTCGAGTTTTGCATCTTCCAGCGATGTTATTTCATGATTCATCCAGTTTTCCAGGTGGCTGGCATACGTACCGTTGGTCAGGTTTTCCTTTTCGATGTAATTGTTGAGCGATTTCAGAGTAAAATGTTTCCCGTCAATGGTAAAAAGTTCCAAATCCTGACTGTCCTGATTTTGTCCAATGGGTTTCTCTTTGATCTGGTCAATGTTCGCGGTATTTAAGCTGAAAAGGTATTCTTTTTTCAGTTTTTCGATGAATGCTTTTTTATTGGTTGTACTTCGTTCAGGGTCTTTTTTAATGCGGTTCTCAATTTCGCCTTTCATTTGTTCGAATGGAGGAACGCCCCTTTTTTCGAGTTTTTTAATGATGTGATAGCCATAAGGCGATTCAACCGGCGGCGTAAAGTCATTGATATTCGGAATGGCAAAAGCCGGTTCGGCAAACTCCGGAATCATGCGGCCTGCTGAAAACCAGGGCATTTCTCCGCCCTGAACGGCCGACCGCTTGTCGTCGGAATATTTTTTGGCCATTTCCGCGAAATCGGCGCCCTTTTGTAACAACTGGTAAATGGAGTCGATTTCCGATTTCAGTTTCATTTTGAATTCAGGATTCATGTTCTGAGGAAACGTTTTCATGATGTGGGCAACCCTGATTTCGCCACGGTTTTCACGGACATCATTGATTTTTATGAGATGGTAGCCGAACGAACTGCGGACGGGCATGGAAACCTGGCCTGCAGGCGTGGCAAAAGCGGCATCTTCAAACGGGGCCACCATTTGAAACGCAGTGAAATAACCTAGGTTGCCACTGTTCGATTTCGCCGACGGATCTTCTGAAAATTCCCGTGCGGCTTGGCTAAAATCTTTGCCGGCAATAATTTCTTCCCGCAGGCGGGTAATTCTTGAAAGTACCTCCTGTACCTTACTTTCAGGGGCATTCTTATCCAGCATGAAAAGGATGTGGCTTGCGTTTATCTCTTTTTTCAGCCGTTCGTAAAGTTCGGTCACCATTCCTTCATGAAAGCGGACGTCGGTTAAATACGGTGCCGCCAGTTCTTCACGGTATCCTTTCAACTCGTTAATAAACGAAGCAGTGGTGTCCATTTTCAGCGATTTGGCTTCCTCTACTTTCAGCTTAAAGTTGATAAATAGAATCAGATATTCCTCCGGTGTTTTTACATCGTTTTCGTTGAGCAGGTTGTTGTTGTTTTTCTTATAAATGCGTTCGTATTCGTCGATACTGATTTTCGTGTTGCCAATCGTCAGCAGGATATCGTCCTGTGCCAAAACCGGTGTGAAAGCAAAACAAAACAGCAAAATAAAACCGATGATCCGATTTGTTACCATTTGAATGATTTTGAATAAAACAACATAATATGTAACCACATTATTTACAAACCGCAAAACTACA
>CAZHKI010000118.1:0-4098 GCA_964533365.1 uncultured Maribellus sp.
AAATGTGTGGGTTGTTCCGATTGCGTGGTGGCCTGCCAGACTGAAAACAGCGTTCCCATTGGTTACTGCCGCGACTGGATTGTGGAAGTTACCGACGGAACCTACCCTCAGCTTGAAATGGAAATCCGTTCGGAACGTTGCAACCACTGTGAAAATTCGCCTTGTGTTCGGTGTTGTCCCACGGGCGCCAGTCATTACGAAGACGGCGGAATTGTAACGGTAATCCACAACAAATGCATCGGTTGTGGCGCCTGCATTGCCAGTTGTCCGTACGACGCCCGCTATTCACATCCCGATGGTTACGTCGATAAATGTACGTTCTGCCTTCACCGGGTCAAAAAAGGACAGCAGCCCGCCTGTGTGGCCGTTTGTCCCACTCATTGCATGTATTTCGGCGATTTGGACGATCCAAACAGCGACGTTTCGAAAGTGCTGAAAAAACGCAAACACAAAACATTAATTCCTGAAGCGGGGACTAAACCTCATGTCTATTACCTGATTTAAAACTTAAAAAATGAGAGAAGAAATCATCACTTCCGGGAGGTTAAATCCAAATATCGATCCGGTCCTTCAAATCTGGCACTGGCACATTCCGCTTTATCTGTTTCTGGGCGGGCTGGCTGCCGGGATCCTCTTTTTTGCCGGGTTATATACCGTTTTAAAAAAGGAAAACCGTTTCCCCGGAGCAGTGCGCCGGGCGCCAATCATTGTTCCTTTTCTGCTGGTAATCGGGCTGGGGGCGCTGTTTCTCGATTTACGCCACAAACTCTATTTCTGGCAATTGTACACAACCATCAAAATTCAGTCGCCCATGTCGTGGGGAGCCTGGACTCTCATGGCAATTACCCCGCTGTCGTTTGCCTGGGCAGCCATTCATATCCGCGAATTTTTTCCCAACTGGGACTGGAAATTTACCATTCTGAAGGAGTTGGAGAAATTCCTGGTGAAATACAAAATTTTCATGGCCTGGATTATGGTTTTCCTTTCGGTCATCCTGGGGATTTACACCGGGATTTTGCTTTCGGCATTCAATGCCCGGCCGCTATGGAACACGTCGATTCTTGGTCCATTGTTTTTAACTTCGGGGCTTTCGGCCGGTGCGGCAGTCATCATCCTTTTTTCGAAACGGCCGCAGGAACGGGTCAATTTTGCCAAAATCGACATCATGCTCATTGGAATCGAATTATTTTTGATTGTACACATGTTCATGGGATTTCTGGCCAGCACCCAGGTGCAGATTGATGCCGCCAACCTGTTTCTGGGAGGTCAGTACACCGCACCGTTCTGGATTTTTGTGGTTGTCATCGGGATGGCTTTACCGGCCATTCTTGAATTTCTCGAAATCAGAAAATTTCACATACCGGCTGTGATTCCGGTGGCGCTGGTGCTTTTCGGAAGCCTCATGCTGCGTTTTGTGATTGTTTATGCCGGACAGGTGAGCCGGTGGCTTTATTGATTCAGTGTTTGAAATTTAATACCTATAAAGATGAAACAAAAAAAATACATGAACCCTTATTTAGGGGGAGTTCTGCTGGGACTGGTATTAATTGCCGCTTTCTGGGTTTCGGGCCGTGGCCTCGGGGCAAGCGGGGCTGCCAAAAGTGCAGTGGTGGCCGGCGTGAAAACCATTGCCCCGGCTCATGCCGAAAATACGGCTTTTTACAGCGATTACCTGAAAACTCATCCCAATCCGTTGAAGGAATGGCTGGTGTTTCAGATGCTGGGTGTGATTGTTGGCGGATTTTTATCAGGCGCTGTTGCCGGACGATTAAAATTCAAGGTTGAAAAAGGTACTGGTATTACCAACCGGACCCGTCTGATTTTTGCAGTTTTAGGCGGAATATTTTTTGGCTTCGGTTCGCAACTGGGACGCGGCTGCACCAGCGGATCGGCACTCACCGGAATGGCTGTCCTTTCGGTTGGCGGTTTTGTAACCATGGCCGCCATTTTTGGCACTGCTTTCGCCCTGGCCTACTTCGCCCGTAAATTGTGGATTTAATTTATCTCTTGTCATTTTTAATTTGTCATTTATCATTTATCATTTCTAATTTCTAATTTATCATTGTAACCATGGGACCATTAATTGTTAACGAAATAATTTCAGAAAATGCCAACTTATTCCTGGCATTTATCATCGGGATTGGCTTTGGTTTTGTGCTTGAATCCAACGGTTTTTCGTCGAGCCGCAGGCTGGCCGGCATGTTTTACGGTTACGACACCACTGTGTTGAAAGTATTCTTTACCGCTGCCATTGTCGGAGCCACCGGGCTGTTGTTTATGAGCCTGTTCCACTGGATCGACCTCAGTTATATTTACATCAACCCCACTTATTTGTACTCGGCTATCGGAGGGGGAGTTGTTATGGGCGCCGGGTTTATCCTGGGCGGTTACTGTCCCGGAACTTCATTTTGCGCGGCTTCCATCGGGAAAATCGATGCGTTGGCATTCATTGGCGGAATGTTCATCGGGATTTTAATTTTTTCGGAAGGATATCCGTTATGGGACGATTTTTACAATGCCAAATTTCTGGGTTCGCCTTTGCTCAGCGACGTGCTGGGAACCTCCCGCGGAGTGCTGACTTTCCTGATTATCCTGGCAGCGCTCGGAATGTTCTGGGTGGGCGAATGGGCAGAAAAACGGTTTGCCCGCAACGATTATACGTTGAACCAAAAGTAGTTCCTGATTGTCTTTATAACGTAGTTTATTCATTTCAAAATATTTAATAATGAAAGCAAGATTAATACTGGCTGCGAGCATCATCCCACTGGGTTTGATTATTGCCGCAGTACCCGAAAATACAACAAAACCCTACAAACTGACGGCAGAACAGTTGCTCGAGGAAGTGAAAAGCGGTACCCAGTTTATCCAGCCCGACGATGTGGCAGATATGATCATCTCGAAAGATCCGACCCTGCAACTGATTGACGTGCGCAGCGCCGACGAGTTTGAGAAGTTCAGTTTGCCCGGCGCCATCAATATCCCGCTGACCGATATCCTGAACCCTGAATGGGAAGAGATGGTCAACCAGGATGTTAAGTTGAATGTTTTTTACTCCAACAGCTCCACCGATGCCAACCAGGCCTGGATGATCACGCGTCAGTTGGGGTATCAGAACAATTACGTTTTGCAGGGTGGCGTAAACTACTGGGCCGAAACCATCATGAATCCGGAAGCTCCGGCGGCAACCAGCCCGAATGAAGAGTTTGCCCGTTATGATTTGCGCAAGGGCGCCGGAATGGCGCTGGGCGGAGCGGCTGTAACCACGCAGCCTGCCGAAGCTGCGCCAGGCCCAAAACCGCCGGTGCAGAAACGCGGAAAAAAGAAAACCGTTCAGGGAGGTTGCTGAAACAGAAGGATTATGCTGGTTATATATTGAAAATCGTAAGTAAAGTCCGGTACTGCAGATTCCGGACTTTTTTTTTACTCTCTCCTCAGTTAAAAATTACCTTTGCTTTTGTAAAATCCGGGAAAAATGAAAGACAAAAGGGATAAAATCAGTTTCAAAAAAATGAAAATGGAGCAGGAGTTTGAGTCCATCCGTGAGCTCTGTTGCAGCGCTTTTCCCCCGGAAGAACGGCGCGAATTTCAGCAGTTGGTGCAATTGAAGGATGCCGGTGGTTGCGATGTGCTGCGGATTATGAACGGCGACGAACCGGTTGGGTTTTGTATCGTCTGGATTTTTGACGAATTTCTGTTTACCGAGCATTTTGCCATTGAATCCGACCGGCGCGGGCAGGGAACCGGCTCCCGGGTTCTGGCCTTGCTGCGTAAAACTTACCGGCGGCCGGTGCTGCTCGAAGTGGAGCCCCCGTGCGATGAAATCACTTTGCGCCGGGTGAATTTTTACTCCCGCAACGGCTTTTATCTCCTCGACCGGCCTTATTGCCAGCCCTCCTACGGGGAAACAAAACCCGAAGTCGAATTGCGGCTGATGACCACCCAGGCTGGCCTGCCTCCCGAAAAACTTGAAGAATACATCGCGCAAATCCGGAGAAAAGTGTACCGGAAGGGGGAATAACCAGAAGTTAAAGCTCTGCAATGGTTGATATGGGTGTGTAACCGGTATTGTATTTATATTTTGTTGTTCTTTTATCTCCA
>CAZHKI010000118.1:4108-9520 GCA_964533365.1 uncultured Maribellus sp.
AAGATCAACCGCGCGGGCCTGGATTTCAGTTTTTCTTTTATCTCCATATTTCTCGATAATCCCATCGTCAACAGCAACTTTTAAGTCTCTACTTGCAGTTGCCTGAGATATATTTTTAAAAGCCCTTAAATAGTCTTGTCTTGAAAATTCTTTTGTGCCAATGATTTCTTTAAAATTCAAAATTCTGTCATTGTTAGTCAAGCTAATATTTTGAATTTTTAATAACTCTTCCAAAGCATCTTTTATAATTTCCAGCATGAATTCGATAAATGCAGTCGAGGTTCCTTGTTTGTCTGATTTTCCTAAAACATTGTAATATTCTTGTTGTCTGGATTTTACTAAACTTTCAATGGGAAGAAATTCGAAAACAGGGGAGTGTTCTTTTAAAATCATGGTTTGCCAAAGTCGACCCATTCTGCCGTTCCCGTCGATGAACGGGTGAATAAATTCAAATTCGTAATGGAAAACACAACTTTTTATTAGAATTAAATCGTCGTCGTTTTTGAGATAATTAAACAAATCAGTCATTAACGAATAAACCATTTCTCCGGGAGGTGCAATGTGGGCGATGTCGCTGCCCTTTACGATTCCAATTGAACCGGTCCGAAGTTTTCCCGGATTTTCAATCAATTCCTTCATTAAAATCTCATGTGCTTTACACAGTGATTTTAACTCGTAAACCTTGAATTTATTTAATTGATTGTACACCTTAATTGCATTTTTAACTTCCAAAATGTCTTTTTTGGGAGCAAGAATTCTTTTGTTGTCAAGCAAGTCTGTAATTTGCTCAACAGTCAAAGTATTTCCTTCAATTTCAAGTGAAGACTGAATAGTTTTAATCCGATTTCTTTTTCTTAATTCAGTCGGCGGTTTATTTAAATGAGCAGCATTTACTTCTCCGATTTTTTCTGAAATAGAAGCAATTAAATTTAAAATTTTACTCGTTATTTCGTAGGGTGGTTTCATCTTTTTGAAATCTTGATACTATCATATGATACTATCAAAAATAGTCATAATTGTTTATGCTGCAATTTTTTTTCAAAATTAAACCTAACGCTCACTTGTATGTGCCGTAGCCGATTGCGGGCTACTTTCCTGTCAAACCGAGATGAAGTGAATGCGGATTACAAACCTTCGAATACCACTGAAACCCTTATTGGCTATATTGTATGTTGTAGCCAGTTTTTATTTTTTTGTATCCCAATAATCAATACATTTTTCTTGTTCTGCGATTCTTAGAACGGAAAAGCCTAATTCAATAGCCTTATTAAAGTCTTCACATCCTTGTTCTTCTTTTCCTAATTCGTATCGAGCTAATCCACGAAGAAAATATGCATTCTTATTGTCAGGTTCTATAGATATTGCCTTATTACAGTCAGAAACAACCCCGATTAAATCATTGGGAAATCTTGTCCCTGCTCTATTTATATAAACTCCAGCATTTAATGTATCCGTTAATAAATAGGTGTCAAAATCTTCTCTTGCTTTATCAAACATACCCGTAGCCATAAATATTCTTGCTCTGTTAAGGTGCAATTCCGGATTAGTCGATTTGGTTATTTCGTCATCTAGCTTTTTAATTAACTCTTTGAAATTGGGTTTCGTCCAAAAGCCCATTGTTGTCTTTATTCGTCCACTACAATCATCCTCTATTAGGTCAAATGATACATAATACTCGGTTTGATACATTTTATACAGGCCAGCACCTTGACACATTTTTCCCTCTTTATCAATGAACTTGATAGTATCACCAAATAATTCATATTGTGTAACAACGTCAATTGATTGGTCATTACCAAAATCGGCTTCTATCAATCCGTTTTCTTTAAAATTAAAGCCAATTGGTCCTGTTTGTCCACTTCTTACCCATTTCCCTGTAATATTATTTTCAGGTTGTGTAACTGTTTGTGTTTCTTGTTTTTTATCTACAATACAAGACCAAATAGTTACAATCATTAAAATCAAAAAAATCGGAATTCTTTTCATACGATATCATTTTTAGTTTGACTTTGTTGCAACGTTAAATTGGCTACAACGATTGGTGTAAGTTGCGGGGCGGATTTCGGAGAGCGTTCATGTCCGGTAGGACGGAACTGCGAAACGAGAATCCGCAGTTGGCGTACCACCGAACCCCGCCCTGCAATATGTACTGTGTTAACGCATGGTTTTTATTTTTTTGTTATCTTCTTTTCTATATAATACTTTATAATATTATTTAATTCTTTATTGGAAAATCTGAATTTCTCAATAATCTTATCTATTCTTTTGTCTTGATTTGTATGAATTGTAAGACTTTTTAGATTTACTTTTGAATCATAACCTGATTTAAAACTGTAAAATTGCCTAGTTGTCTGTTTCCCAATTTCAATATATAAAATTTCACTCCACGAAAGCATAATATTTTCTTCTGTTAATTTAATTCCGCTCGAATTAATTATTATTTTAGGTTTATTGTCAAGCATGCGTTTAACCCCAATAAAAACCAGAATTAATCCAATAATCGTCATTATAATGCTTTTTGTGATACTAATTCCTTCCCACAAAAATCCACCAAGAAATATGAGATAAACTACAATCGGAAAAAACTCATAGTTTTTAACCAATGCAGTTTTTAGAATCAGTTCAGGCTCATTACTTTTTTGGTTTTTCATTAGTGATGAATTTTATCTTTTAAATTGACTTTTAATTTTAACTTGGCGTACCACCGACCCCCGCCCTGCAATATGTACTGTGTTATAAGGCGTTTTTTATTAAAATTCGAATTCTATTGTTTGTTTAGGATAATATGTATTTGAATTGATTTTGCCTGTAATTTTTGCAGGAATTTCAAATGATGCTTTTCCTGAAAACTTCAAATTCTCAAATGAGACCGTGTCCCATTTAAAAATAGCATTTGCGTCAAAAAAATCTTCCACAACACCTGCCCAATGAATTTTAACCGTGTCAATATTATAAGTAGATTCTATGAAAAAATTCTCAGGTTGCATGAATGGTGTAAATATCTGAAAGTCGATACCTTTATTATTAATTGTATCTGATAGATAAATTAGCAAAACATTCTGATTAGAAGTCGGTTTATGGGAACTATAGATTGCTTCTAACTTATTGAAATTAATAGTATCATCCATGACATTTACTTTGACATCACATGGATTTATAATTACCGCTGTATAATCCAGATAAACTCCACCGACAATAATGTCGTCTTCTGGATTGTCACTCTGATTATCTTTATCACAACTCACAAAAATTAAGGAGATAGCGATTAAAGTGTAAATTATTTTTTTCATGGTTAACAATTTAAGGTTATGATTTTTTATTTTTAAAATTAGTGAATTTTTATAATATCTTCATTCAAAATGCCTTATAACTAGTTTATATACGCTATTGTGTTTATATCCATTATAGCTTCTTTTTTTCTATGTTTTTCTTTTTCAAGACACTACTTGTTTATAAACATTTATAAATGTTTACCAATGAATTGATTTGATAACAACTGAATTTTTGGGGTGGCTCGCGCGTTGATTGATCCTCCTGAATGTCACCGGGTTTTCAGTGGCTTAAAAATAATAAAGTGTAAAATACAAAACAAGGATTGCACCGGTTTTTATTGAACAGGAAATTGGCAGGTAAGGTAAAATTGAATTCTGCCAGTTTGCAGCTTTTTCTTCACGACTTGGTTTAAAACCTGAATAATCCCTCAATCCTGCATTCCTCGTCCGAACGGGTTCATCCGGGCGGCGCAAGGAAGGGCGTCATTTCAAATTATGGGATGGGTTGCGCCGCGTTTCTCCGTTATCCGCCATACCCCCGGGTTAAAACCCGGGGCTGTTTACATCAAACCCCTTTGGGGTTACCGGTCCGAAGCCCGTGAGGTATCAAAAATTGAATATTGTTTTTTGAGTATTGATTATTTTGTTCCGCTCAACTTGCAGTTTTTCTTCGCGGCTCGTGGCCTCAACCTGTCAGCGTTTGCAAAACCTGACAGTGTTGAATAACTAAAATCGCAGTTAGCAGTCACAGTTGCAGTGATTAGTTTTCAGTCGCAGTCACAGTCGCAGTTTCCAGTGGCTTGAAGCTTGTGACTCGAAGCTCGCAGCTTTTTATTCGCCCCCCAACCTGTCAGCGTTTGCAAAACCTGACAGCGTTGAAAACGTAACCCACAACCTGAATTCAGTCAGGGCGGCACCTGTCCGAAGGAATACATCCTTGCGGCGCATACCAGGGCAGCATTTCAAAACAAGAAATTGATTGCGCCGCTTTTTTCAGGCTTTCGCCTGATCCCCGGCATAAATGCCGGGGCTACACAAATTTCACCCCTCCAGGGTTACCGGTCCGAAGCCCGCGGGGTATTGAAAATTGATTATTGCTTTTTGTCTATTGATTATTTTGCTTCACTCAACATACCGTATTTTCATTGCGCCTTGGCGGTGAAGAAAGTTTGCAGTGATCAGTCACAGTTTGCAGTCTCAGTCGCAGTTTGCAGTTTTTGCTCGTAGCTCGAAGCTAGCGGCTCGCGGCCTCAACCTTGAAGCGTTTGAAAAACCTGACAGCGTTGAACAGCCACGAAGCCCCGCAACCTGAAATACCTTTTTTCCCGCCGGGATTTTATTTCATGGAAACTTCGCTTATTTTTACAGGCAAAACCTGAAAAACAAAAAATTATGCCACGAATCCTGGTTATCGACGACGAAAGAAGTATCCGCAACACGCTGAAAGATATTCTGGAATACGAAAAGTATGAAGTGGGTTTGGCCGAAGACGGCAACAAGGGAATTGAACTGGTCCGCGGCGCTGAATACGATATTGTGCTTTGCGATATTAAAATGCCCGGGATGGACGGGATTGAAGTGCTGGGGCACCTGACCGAACTGGCCCCCGATACGCCGGTGGTGATGATTTCGGGCCACGGCAACATTGATACCGCTGTTGAGTCCATTAAAAAAGGCGCGTTCGACTACATCGAGAAACCGCTCGATTTGAACCGGTTGCTGATTACCATCCGCAATGCCCTCGATAAATCGAACCTAGTGACCGAAACCAAAATCCTGAAAAAGAAAGTCAGCAAAAAATTCCAGATCATTGGCGAATCGCCGGCGATAAAAAAAGTGATTGAAATGGCCGACCGCGTGGCCCACACCGACGCCCGGGTGCTGATTACCGGCTCGAATGGGACCGGAAAAGAACTCGTCGCCCGCCGCATTCACGACCAGAGCCACCGCGCCGCCGGCCCATTTGTAGAGGTCAACTGCGCAGCAATTCCTTCCGAGTTGATCGAAAGCGAACTGTTCGGCCACGAAAAGGGCGCGTTTACGTCTGCCGTCAAACAACGAATCGGAAAATTCGAACAGGCCAGTGGCGGAACACTCTTTCTCGACGAAATCGGCGACATGAGCCTTTCAGCCCAGGCTA
>CAZHKI010000119.1:0-7828 GCA_964533365.1 uncultured Maribellus sp.
TTTTGTTCTTTTTAACAAAAAGGCGTGTAACCTTTGTGCCTGTTAATAGTCTATTTGATTGAAAACAGGAAACACAGTTTACGAAAACAGAAAACAACAGAAACAATGAAAACAAGAATGAATCAATTTGCCATTGCAGCCATTACCGGCCTGATAATTTTAGCCGGAAGTGTTAACGCTAAAGGAACCGGGGTAACTGCCTTAAGCCATGAAACGATTATTGAAAAAGCTTTGGAAGTTGAAAGCTGGATGATTAACGAAGCAAACTGGGATTTAACGACAACCCATTTTGGGGAGGAAAACCTTCAGCTTGAAAGCTGGATGCTGGATGAAAAAAACTGGGATAAACAGGAATTTGGATTTGCAGGAATTGCTGACGAAAACCTGTTAATCGAAAGCTGGGTGATTGATGATGAAATCTGGGCTGTTCACAAACCATTGAATTTTCAAAACGAAACAGAAAGGGACATCATGATTGAACCTTGGATGTTAAACGAAAATGTTTGGAATTAAAATAGAGAGAAGGAAAACGCGATTAGTTGAATTGGAATTTTTTTTAAGGCTGTCGGTACTGGCAGCCTTTTTTATGAACAGAGGCCGGAAGAAACCGGCCTCTGTTTTATCATTTGATATTACCTAACTACTTTTGGTTTGATTTCGATCATCAGGTGCCGGTTGGGAATCACTTCGTTCTTTTTTATATGAACTTTAACAATTTCACCATCAAAAGGCATCCTTACCTGGTTTTGCATTTTCATTGCCTCAAGCAATAAAAGGGTTTGTCCTTCCTTTACCTTGTCTTTCGGTTTTACAAAAATGTCGATTACTGTTCCCGGAATAAAAGAATAGAGCAGGTTTTCATTGGGGGCTTCCCAATTCGTCCGTTCTTCAAATTTACGGGTGAAGGTGGTCATATATTTTGCTCCCTGGATAATCAGGGTTTTCATTTCTTTTTCTTCTGACATAATTTTCAGTTTTTAAAATGGAGGAATACCATGCTTTTTATTTGGCAGGAATACGTTTTTGTTTTCCGAAACTTTCAGTGCATGCAGGATACGCGAACGGGTTTGTTTTGGTTCAATTACTTCGTCGATATATCCCTGAGCAGCAGCAACATAAGGGTTGGCAAATTTATCCTTGTATTCCTGAATTTTTAACAGCCGCATTTCTTCCGGGTTTTCGGCTTCGGCAATTTCTTTTCTGAAAACAATATTTGCAGCGCCTTCGGGGCCCATAACGGCAATTTCGGCTGTTGGCCAGGCAAAAACAAAATCGGCCCTGAGGTGGCGCGAGTTCATTGCAATATAACCCCCGCCATAAGCTTTTCTCAAAATAACTGTTACTTTGGGTACTGTGGCTTCACTGTATGCATACAAAATTTTAGCCCCGTGGCGGATAACGCCTGCATGTTCCTGATCAACTCCCGGCAGATAGCCTGGAAGGTCTTCCAGTGTAACAATCGGGATATTAAAAGCATCGCAATAGCGGATAAAACGGGCTGCCTTGTCGGAACTGTCGGTATCAAGTACTCCGGCCAGAACCATGGGCTGGTTGGCAACAAAACCCACCGTTTCGCCATCCATCCGGCCAAAACCGATGATAATGTTGGGCGCAAAATATTCCATCACTTCGAAGAATTCGGAAGCATCGGTAATGGTTTTGATGATGTCGCGCATATCGTATGGAATCCGTGGATCGGAGGGGACAATATCTTCAATCTTTTTCCCTTTCTGAGGTGGTTTTGGCGGAAAAGGCAACGCTTTCCGGGAGTTGTTGCGTGGAATAAAGCTGATTAGTTTTTTAATTTGGTCGAAACATTCTATCTCGGTTTGGGCATAAAAATGCGCATTCCCGGTAATTTCTGCGTGGACTCGTGCCCCGCCCAGTTCTTCCATCGATATTTCCTCGCCCAGTACCGATTTAATTACACTTGGGCCGGTAATAAACATTTTGGAAATATTTTCAACCACAAAAACAAAGTCGGTAAGGGCGGGCGAATATACTGCGCCGCCGGCACATGGGCCAAGGATGACCGAAATTTGCGGGATAACGCCTGATGCCAGTGTGTTACGGAAAAATATTTCGCCATAACCGGCCAGCGAGTTCACCCCTTCCTGAATACGGGCGCCCCCTGAGTCATTGATTCCAATCAGCGGTACCCTCATTTTCAGTGCATGGTCCATAATTTTTGTGATCTTACGGGCGTGCATCAATCCCAGCGATCCGCCTGCTACTGTAAAATCCTGTGCAAAAATGCAGACGGGTTTATTGTAAATGGTCCCTGTCCCGATGATCACGCCATCTCCATGCAAAACTTTTGATTCCATGCCAAAATCTTTGGCAGCGTGTTCAACAAAAAGATCATATTCGTGAAATGAATTTTTATCCAAAAGAGCCAAAATCCGTTCGCGTGCGGTAAGTTTTCCCATTTTGGCCTGCTGTTCGATAGCTTTGTCTCCACCGCCTTTTTGTACTTCTTTTTTCCTTTTTCGAAGATCAAGAACATTACTTCTTAGTGACATAAAAATTTGTTTAAGTTTATAAATACCCTAAAAATGAAGGGTTTATTTTTTGGTTTTAAAAACAACCGGAGGTAAAAATAGATATTTTTTTGGTAGGCATTTTCTTTTGCCAAACTGAACGTTGAAAATTAAGGAACTATAACATTTGAGGTTCGAATAATTGTACTCCGAGTTTGAAAAGTAACGCTTAACGGGCTGCCCACCGGAAAACGAAAAAGGCAATCACACTGTACAACAGGTTGGGAATCCAAACGGCAAGCAACGGGGGGGCAGTTCCACTTACCGCGAAAACCGTGGATACCTGCATGAAAAGGATGTATGAGAAACTGAGCAATAAGCCTAACCCCAGGTGAAGTCCCAGTCCGCCCTTAATTTTTCGCGATGCCAAACCTGCACCAATGATGGTAAGGATAAATGCGGAAAAAGGCCCGGCAATGCGCCGGTGTTTCTCAATCTCCCATTCGGTGGTTTTCACCCCGCGCATTTTCATTTGTTTGATTTCATTTCTCAATGCAGGTGTGGTGAAAGTTTCCATTTCGTTCTTTAGTGTTTTGAAATTTTCGGGAACCATGTTTAGGGTAGTGTCAATCCGGTACCCTTTTTCAAATTCTTCAGAATTATCGTGGACTATCCGTTTCCAGTAATTATTGATTACCCATTTCCCTGTTTCATCATCCCAGCGTATGTTGTCAGCCGAAAGTTTCTCAACCAGCCGGGCGCCATCAAACCGTTCGATGGTAAACCGGTATCCGATGTTACTGGTATTGAAACTTTGCATGTAGATATAAACACCCGGCTCAATTTGCCGGTGGATGTTGCTCTCGGTGATTACCCGGCTGTTGTCGATATAATTGTTCCGGAAATCATTCAGGGTTTTATTGGCCGGCGGAATAATGTAGTTTCCGAGGGCAAAAGATAAAGCGGCAAGGATAAATGCTGAAACAAGGTACGGGCGCATCAGCCGGTGATAAGAAACCCCGCTGCTCAAAATGGCAATGATTTCGGTGTTGTACGCCATTTTCGATGTGAAATATATTACCGCAATGAATGTAAACAACGGGCTGAAAAGGTTAGCAAAATAGGGTATGAAATTCAGATAGTAGTCGAAAACAATGACTTTGCCGGGGATGTCTTTCGAGAGAAATTCATCCAGGTTTTCTGAAATATCGAAAACGATGGCAATGCTCAATATCAGGGCAATGGCATAAAAGAAAGTCCCCAGGAACTTTTTGCTGATGTATATGTCAATGGTCCTGTAAAATTTCATTGCCGTTTATAATTTCGTTTTTAACCGGGTTACCATTTCGTTTTTCCAACCAGTAAAATTGCCGTTCAGGATTTTCTGACGGGCTGTTTTTACGAGCCATAGATAAAACGACAGGTTGTGCTGGCTGGCAATTTGTGCACCCAGCATTTCGTTTGAAATAATCAGGTGCCGCAAATAGGCTTTCGAATATTGGTCAACAAATGAGGATCCGTTTTCGTCGATGGGTGAGTGATCGTTTTCCCATTTTTTATTGCGGATGTTAATGGTGCCATTCGAAGTGAACAGCATCCCGTTCCTGCCGTTTCGGGTTGGCATCACACAATCAAACATGTCGATACCGCGGTCGATCGATTCCAGGATATTAACCGGAGTTCCGACACCCATCAGGTACCGGGGTTTGTTTTCGGGTAATTCGGCCGTTACCACTTCGGTCATTTCGTACATCACGTCTTCGGCTTCGCCAACCGAAAGTCCTCCCACAGCAAAACCATCGGGATTAAACGACATGGTGTGATGTGCCGCTTTTTTTCGTAAGTCGGCAAAAGTATTGCCCTGGATAATGGGGAACAGCGTTTGCTCGTATCCATATTTGGGTTCAGTGGCGCCAAACCGGTTGAAACAGCGGTCGAGCCAGCGCTGTGTGAGTTCCAGCGATTTTTTTGCATAACTGTAATCGGCATCGCCGGGGGTGCATTCATCGAAAGCCATCATGATATCGGCGCCAATGGAGCGCTGGATATCTATCACATTTTCAGGGGTAAACATGTGGTACGATCCGTCGATGTGCGACTGAAAACGGGCGCCCTCTTCACTGAGTTTCCGGATATCGCCCAGCGAAAAAACCTGGTAGCCGCCACTGTCGGTCAGGATGGGGCGATCCCAGCGGTTAAACTTGTGAAGGCCGCCGGCCTGTTCAATAACCTGAATTCCGGGGCGCAGATATAAATGGTAAGTATTTCCTAAAATAATTTGTGCTTTTATGTCATCTATCAGGTCGCGGGTGTGGATGCCTTTTACCGAACCGGCTGTTCCTACCGGCATGAATATCGGGGTTTCAATTTCCCCGTGAGCGGTCGTTATTTTTCCCGCCCTGGCCCGCGAACCCTCCAATGTTTTTAACAACTCAAATTCCATTTGTTTTTTTTGAGGGTTCAAATATAGCTATTATACTTGAATTCAGCCGGAAAATTCATTCAGCCGGGCGTGTTAATATTTTTTAAAATACATCGAAGTTTTGTCAATAATTAACTGTTCGAAATTTTGAAATTGACTTGAATGTTACCATTTTTGAGCCTTTAATTTTTCATTCTTTAATTCTTCCCGGATGATTGAATTTTTTCAAAATACACTTTCCGAAATAACAATTATTCAATGGGCTGTGCTTGTTGCTTTTGGTGTATTGTTTTTATTCCGGGTTGGTTACCGGATATTCTTTTCTTTGCGCATTTTAATTCAACCGAAAACGAAACCGGCTTCTGGTGATAAAGTTCCGTTGTCGCTTTTGTTTACGGTCAGAAATGAAGAAGAAAACCTGAAAAGAAACCTGCCTGAAATCTTGAAGTTGAAAAATGCAGATTTTGAAGTGATTACCATCGACGATTTTTCGCAGGACAGTTCGTTATCGGTTTTGGGTGTCATGAGGCAGGAAGATGAACGGATTCATGTTTCATCGCTAAATCAGGAAACCCGGAATTCGGTAAAAATGGCACAAAATATTGCTCTTAAAGCTGCTAAGAATGATTGGGTCATGGCACTTCCGGTGTCGGTTTCCGGGTTTGGCCCCGAATGGCTTTCCCGTATTGGAGAACTGGCAGGAGGCGCTTATTCGTTTATCGTGAATTATTCGAATGTGGCCGGTGCAAAAGGTTTTTATAACCGGCTTTTTCGGGTTGAAACCTTTTTGCAGCAATATAAAAGCGCTGGTTTTTACCGGGTTGGGTTACCTTTTGTATATTCCGAGACCAATGTGGCATTTCGTAAAGAAACCTATTTCAAATCAGGGGGGTACGGTCAGAAAATAAAAGAGGCGTATGCCAACCTGGAATTGATTCTTAATTCGTTTTTCCCAAAAAAGAACACTTACATTCATTTGCAGGCTGATACTGCTGTATGGCAAACAGTGAAAATCGGCAGGGATGATTATTTCGAATTGCTGAAAAAGAGTATCCGTATCGAAAGCTACCTTTCTTTTACGAAGAAGATGATTTTGTTTTTCGACGAAATCACCAGGCTGCTCTTCATCCCGGCCTTCATTTTTGTAATTGTTTTACTTCCTGAACTTTGGATTGTTTTTTCTTTTTTTACCGGGTTGTTGTGTTTTTTACAATTGCTTATCATAAAAATTATACTAAACCGTTTGAATGAACGTAAATTATTCTTATCTTCGTTAGTGTACGATTTGCTGATGCCCTTTTTCAGGGTTTATTACCGTTGGTATTTTAAGCAGCGAAGCCGGAAACACAAATGGAAGAGCAAGATTTGAAATTATCGGAAAAAGCTTACCAGGATTATATTTTAGTTCAGGCGGCTTTGGAAGGCGATGAAAAAGCATTTGCCCGTTTACTGGGACGTTACAAAGATGCCATCTATTTCATGCTCCTCAAAATGGTTAACAACCGCAGCGACGCCGAAGATTTAACACTCGAAGCTTTTGGGAAAGCGTTTAAAAACCTGCACCAGTATTCACCAACCTATGCTTTCAGTACCTGGCTGTTTAAAATAGCCTCCAACAATTGTATCGATTTTCTTCGCAAGAGAAAAGGCGTTTTCATTTCTATCGAAAATAATAACGAGCAAAACGAGAACAACGAACAATTTAAATTAAAGTCGAAAGATCCCAATCCCGAAGAGCGGTTAATCCGCAAACAAAAGGCAATACTTCTCCAGCGAGTTGTCCGGCGACTGAAACCCCGTTATCAAAATCTCGTTGAATTGCGATATTTCAGGGAATATTCCTACGAAGAGGTCGCAAAAGAATTAAATTTGCCGCTCGGTACCGTGAAAGCCCAACTGTTCAGGGCACGCGAAATGCTTTTTAAAATGATTGAAAGTACCGAAATGGACGATAAAGATTGAGATATCGCATGGACATAATCCTGAAATATTTTCCGAAATTAACTCCTGAACAAATTGGTTTTTTTAACCAACTGGAGCCTTTGTACGCCGAATGGAACGCTCAAATCAACGTGATTTCGAGAAAAGATTTCCCGGAACTGTACGAACGGCATGTTTTGCATTCGCTCGCTATTGCCCGGTTTATCCGTTTTGTCCCCGGCACCAAAATTCTCGATGTGGGTACCGGAGGAGGTTTCCCCGGCATACCGCTGGCAATTTTCTTTCCTGAAGTACAGTTTCATCTGGTTGATTCCATCGGTAAAAAGATAAAAGTAGTCAGCGAGATTTCTTCGGCACTGGGGCTGAAAAATGTAACGGCTGAACAAATCAGGGTAGAGCAACTGAAAACCATGTACGATTTTGTGGTCAGCCGTGCTGTAACTGCCCTCCCCGAATTTGTTCCCTGGGTCAGGAAAAATATTTCAGGTCAACATCAAAATGCTCTTCCCAACGGAATCATTTACTTAAAAGGCGGAAATATTGATGCTGAAATCCACCCGTTCCGGAAGACGGTTTTTGTTCAGAATATCTCTGATTATTTCGAAGAAGAATATTTCAAGACGAAAAAACTGGTACACCTGCCTTTGTGAAAGTTTTTCAGGCATATTTCTAATGAACTACAAAAATTCGTCGCCAAACGAAACGCCCATTTTCCGGGCTTTGGCAATGAGCGGGTTATCCGGTTCGACGACCCGGAGTTTATCGCCAACATCCTTCAGAGGTATGGTTGTTAGTTCGTTTCGTTTTATGGCGACCATAGTCCCGTAATAGCCCTTTGCAATACATTCGGCCGCATAGGCTCCGTAACGGGTTGCCAGAATACGGTCCATCGGTGTTGGGCTTCCACCCCGCTGAATATAACCCAGTACGGTTTCGCGGGTTTCAATCCCGGTGTAGGTTTGAATGGCATTTGCAATATACGAAG
>CAZHKI010000119.1:7838-9498 GCA_964533365.1 uncultured Maribellus sp.
AGCTGCACTTTTATGTTTCGGATGATCAATTCCTTCGGCAACTACCACAATGGAGTAAGGCTTTTTATCTTCGTACCGTTTCTCAATTTTTTTACAAACCGAACGGATATTGGATGGCAACTCGGGCAACAGGATGATGTCGCCGCCACCGGCCAGTCCCGAATAGAGGGCCAGCCAGCCTGCATTGTGCCCCATAATCTCGATAATCATAACGCGCTGGTGTGAGTTGGCAGTGGTATGTAACCGGTCGATAGCGTCGGTGGCAATCTGGACTGCTGAGTCAAATCCAAAAGTGACGTCGGTGCCCCATACATCGTTGTCGATGGTTTTTGGGATCCCGATGATGTTCAATCCCTCCTGGGCAAGCAACCACGCCGTTTTCATGGTGCCGTTCCCTCCGATACATACGACGCAATCCAGCCCAAGATTATGATAGTTTTCAATTATTTTAACCGGTTTGTCGTTTTCTGTACCGTCTTCCTTGACCAGTTTATATGGTTTTTCGCGCGATGTTCCCAGAATGGTACCGCCCAGCGTTAAAATACCGGAAAGCTGTGATTCTTTCAGTTCGATATAATCATTGTTGATTAACCCCGAAAAACCGGCATTAAAACCCAGAATCTGCATCCCGTATTCAACAATCGCTGTTTTCCCAACACCTCTGATGGCTGCGTTTAATCCCGGACAATCGCCGCCAGCCGTTAATATCCCTATCTTTTTTGGTCTGCCTGATGAATTCATACAATCCTTATTTTAATTATATCCAAATATCAATTCCGAATTTATAAAAGAATATATGAAATTATTACTTTTGCATGAAAGGTTTACAAAACTGTTACCAATAAATTAAAGAAGATAAAATTACCTCGTGAATGATGCGGACATAGTTTACACTCATTCGGCTAATTCGGGAGGTTAAAACAGGAAACCATTAACCATTTTAAAATTATAATAAAAAATGAAAAAGTTGTTTTCTTTCCTTTTGGCAGGCGCATTTGTTTTAGGGATGTCATGCCAAAGCGGTCAAAAAAAGGCTGCACAAGATGCTGGTGACCAGGGTGCTGTGGTTGAGGAAGTTGCCGGTCCGAACCAGTTGACAAAAGCTGAAACTGACGAAGGTTGGGTGTTGTTGTTCGACGGGCAGACCAGCGAAGGCTGGCGCGGTGTTAACAAAGACCATTTTCCTACGGGCTGGGAAATTGTTGACGGGACACTGCATTGCAAAGCATCGGGCAAAGGTGAAGCAGGAGCTACCGACGGCGGTGATATTTTGTATGAAAAAGAATTTTCGAATTTTCAACTGAAAATGGAATGGAAAATTTCGGAAGGTGGAAACTCTGGCATTTTTTATCTTGGAAAAGAAGTTGTTGACTGGCCAATTTACAAAACGGCTCCTGAAATGCAGGTGCTCGACAACGAACGTCATCCCGATGCATTACTGGGCAAAGATGGCAACCGCAAAGCCGGTTCGTTATACGACCTGATTCCGGCCAACCCGCAGAATACTAAACCTGCAGGCGAATGGAACAGCATCGAAATCTTGTGCTACAAAGGCACTGTTGTTCACAAACAAAATGGTGAAACCGTTCTTGAATACCACTTGTGGACTGATGACTGGAAAAACCTGGTTGCCGGTTCAAAATTTCCTGAATTGAACCCT
>CAZHKI010000120.1:0-9486 GCA_964533365.1 uncultured Maribellus sp.
ACAGGAAATGACGCTGGAAGGAGTTGACATTGATTGGGCCGGTGAATTTAACGGCGCTGTAACCGTTTGTAACCGGGAAGGGATTATTGTTTACATGAACCAGGCTTCGATACGCCAGTTTGAAAAATATGGCGGGGCAGCTTTGCTCGGGAAAAACCTTCTGGACTGCCATCCTGAACCGTCGAAGACCAAACTGGCGGAGATGCTGAAAAATCCGGTGGACAATATGTACACTACTGAAAAAAACGGTATTCAAAAAATAATCTTTCAAACGCCATGGACATCCGGTGGTGTTTTTCAGGGAATCATTGAACTGTCATTTGTATTACAACCTGGTATGCCCCACTTTTCAAGGGGTTAGAACCCTCTTTTGTTAAAAAGGATGTACCCGAAATTGAGCGTAAAAAACAGTTGGGTATTCTCTTTTTCGTAATAATTCAGCGAAATGCTGACCGGGCCGATTCCGGTTTGGTAAACCAGCGCTGCCATTCCCATTAAATAATAATTATCGAAGGTTTTACTGTTGCTGTACGCCGATAAATCAGCAGCTCTCAGTTCCTCTTTTAAAGGAACAAATCCATATCCTTCGACCCGGGCGTGGAGCGAGGGGTTGAAATTGTACACGGCAGTCAGCCCGCCAGCAAGGTATTTGTTGGAATGAAAATTTTCGATAAAGAGTGATTTACTGTGGGGCGTCGGATAAAATCCGGGAGCGGCCAGCAGGGTTGACCGGTAATTCTTAAAAAAATCTCTGTTGCTGAAAACTGCTTCGACCTGAGTTCCAAGCGTAAACCGCTGGTTAAGTTTGAAATATTTTGACGAGTGTGCTTTTAAGAGGAAAAAGTTGTGGTAAGCACTTGACTTGTAACTTACATTCGAGGTCGTTCCGGGAGTGTTGATTTCTTTACCTGTAATGTTTTTGACCGAAACAGAACTGAATGCGCCTTCAGTTGGGTATTGTTTGTAATTGAGAGAGTTTTTTTCAAGTTCGATGTGACTGATAAAAGCGCCAAAAGATGTTTTATCCGGATTATCAGCTTTGTTGAAGATTTCAGTCTGGTAATACTCGTCGGTGGAGTTGGCATAAGCTATTCCCGAATGTAATTTTGAGTGCAGTCCCAGCGGTAAGCCGGCTTCGAACCGCAAGTTGTATTCATCCTGAATGATATAGGGAGGGCGCACATCTTCGAAAAATAATTCAGAACTGGTGGAGAAAAAATCCCACCGGTTAAATGTGGAATAACCGGCCAAATAGAAAGGGAGCAGGGTAGGGAAGTCAATCCTTCCGCCAAGTTTGAAGGAACTGTAAAACCGCCCAAAGTAGATGTTACTGGTTAAATTGTAGGCACGTTCGTTATACGCACGGTAATCGAGGCTGGCAAATCCCTGGTTGATGGGTTTGGTGGAAATATTTCCGCCAATGTTCACTTCCACTTTTTTTTCGGGCTCCACTTTCAGGTGAAGATCAAAATATCCGGTCTCCCTGTTGTACAACGAAATAGGGCGTATTGATTTGAGGTGATCGTCGGCAATCAGTTTGAAATATTCCTTTTTCAATTCTGATAGTGAAACCACATTGTAACGGTGTTTAATGGACTGGATAATAAATTTACGTTGCATCGGGTCTTCAACACCTTCCACCTGGATGTTTTGAAAAAACAGTTGTGGCTTTTTCCCATTGAAGTTCCTTCTTTTTTCTTGCACATCTTCCATGGGCACTCTCCGTTCGATGCGCGATTTTATACTGTCGATAAGTTGAAGGGCAGTATTTTCACCGGCTTTTGAAGCAATCTCAATTTTTTGGAAATCGAGCAAACCCACATTGGTGAATTTTGTTTCCATTAAAATTCCATCTTCCGGGGCAATATCAAAATTGGTGGGCCGCATGACAATGTTCGACAGTTGTACCACCAAATCGTCAGGATCGGCAGCTTTTTGGTCATCGGCAACCTTATGCCCGATGATGATGTCGGGGTTAAATAAATCCTTTTGGATGTCATGTGGAAAATTGTTTACAATTCCACCGTCGAAAAGCAGTGTCCCGTTAATTTCGATGGGTTTGAAATAGAGTGGAACGGTCATCGATGCACGGATTGCTTCACCCAAATCGCCATTTCGTAAAACAACCGGCGAATTTTTATAGTTGTCGGTAGCCACGCAAAAAAATGGTACCATTAAACTGTCGAAATTGTAATTGCAGGCGGCGTTGGTGGCGGCCAGCAATTCCATAAAGGCAAAATCCATTTGTTCTTCCGGAATAAGGTTGGTGGGAGGGAGTACTTTTACTTTATCCTCTTTTTTTGTAAGGCGGAGTTCCAGCCAGCCCGGATTGGCTTCGCGCTGTTTGAAATAGTAACGGTATTCTTCCTGAATTTTTCCGGTTGACCAGAAGTAAAAATCGTCGGATTTAAACAGCTCTTCCATTTCATCGGGAGAATAGCCCGCGGCATACAACCCGCCCACAATTGCGCCAATTGATGTCCCTGCGATGTAATCGATGGGAATATTGTTTTCTTCCAATACCCGGATAACGCCAATATGGGCCATTCCTTTGGCGCCCCCGCCACTTAAAACCAGCCCAACCGACTGGGACTGTGCATTTACGGCAGTAAACAGAAGCAGTATTGTTAAAATCTGAGAAATCTTATTCATGGCTGAATTTGAAGCATTCTGAACTTCATCAAAATTACAAATTTGCCCGAAGTGTTTGGTTGAAATTATAGGAAAAGTTAAAATCTTTCGGTAAAAATAAGATAACCGGGTGTGAATGGAGAAGCCCGGATTATCGCGAATTACAGTTCATTTCAGTTGTTCACTTTTGCATTCAGGTTTTGAAACCCTTCGCCAAGAATTTCGCTGGCATTCATGATGGTAATGAAGGCGTCGGGATCAATTTTGCTGATGTATTCTTCCAGAATGGCCACTTCGCGCCGGCTGACCACGGTGTAAATAATATGCTTTTCTTCGCTGGTAAACATTCCTTCGCCTTTTAAATAAGTACCCCCCCGTTCCAAATCGACCAGGATTTTATCTTTAATCTCGGCATGTTTTTTTGAAAAAATTAACAGGGCTTTGTTGTAGTCGGCGCCTTCAATGGTCATGTCGATTGCCCGCCCGGTAATATAAATTACAACCCATGAATAAAGCGGAATATGCCAGTCCTGAAAAGCGACCAGCCCAATCAGCACAATCACCGAATCGACATAAATCATAAGCTTGCCCAACGGGAGCCGGGTATATTTTGCAATGATCATGGCAATAATGTCAGAACCTCCTGAAGTGGCCCTCGATTTAAAAATCAGGCCCAGCCCAAATCCGATGAGAACACCGGCAAACACGCACGAAAGTAGCACATCGTCAACCAGCGCCGCATCGCCAACCGGGCGCAGGTAGGTAATTCCGTCAATAAAAACCGAAGTGAGTACAAATCCTGCAATGGTTTTTATTCCAAACCGCGGCCCCAGTATTTTTATCCCGGCAATGGTGAGTGGAATGTTTAATATCAGACCGAATAACCCGATGGGAATTCCGTCGGGCCAAAATGGGAAGATTCCTTCGGTAGCATAATGAACCACAATGGCAATCCCGTAAACGCCGCCCGGTACAATTTTATGCGGAGTGACAAAATAGACAAATCCGGCTGCCAGGATAAAGGAGCCTGTTAAAATCAGCAAATAGTCGGTAATCCATTTTTTGCTGAAAATCTTTTCGTTGGTCAGGAATGCCATAATTCAGAATTTTTTGCAAATCACATAAAATGCCGGTAGATAATCTTTGATATTTATCATCGATTTTTGATGTACGATAAAATCCTGACGGCGATGGACGAATGGTTAGTCGAGCACAAACCGGTAGGTAATGGTTCCCTGCTGGAAAGCCGGTGCATTTTGATCGACATTGAAACTCGCTCTTAAAGCGGCTTGTTTTGCTTCGTTCCAAAATTGCTGGTTCATGATGGTGGTTCCCTGAACGCCAGGTTCGGCGCTGGTAACTTTTCCGTTTTTGTCAACGGTGATTTTAACCACTACTGTTCCTTCGTCGTTTCCGGGGTATTTGGGGCGTGGCAGCGATTTGGCCGATCGTCCGGCCAGGCTGAATGAAGGACCGGTTCCCTGGTTTCCGGATCCGCTGCCGCCCTGTCCGTAATTACTGGCATTGGGATCGCCGGTGGGGACGCCCTGGTTTCCTCCGGGGAAGGTAACTCCCTGACTGGTCCCGGTACCGCTTCCGTCGCCGCCGGTACCTCCGCCGTTTTTGGCAAAGGCGCCCTGCGCACGCGAATTGATTTCGTTGATCCGTCGCTGTTCCTCTTCCTTTTTCTTACGTTCGGCTTCTGCTTTCCGCTGGCGTTCCAGTTCGGCCTGGCGTAGCCGGTCGGCTTCCTGTTGCTTAATTCGGTCGGCCTCGGCCTGTTTGCGCCGTTCGTCCAGAATTTGTTGCTGGCGTTTTGCTTCGTCTTCCTTTTTTTTCTTTTCGGCGGCATCAATGGCAGCCGTTTGTTCGTAATCCTGGGTCATTGCCGTTTCTTTGGCCGGTTCGGGTTTTGAAACCTGAGGTGGTGCGGTTTGGGTTGGTGTTTGTGGTACAGGAATACTTTCTTCTTCCTGTTGAATGGGTTGTGATTGGGCCGGTGCCGGCTGGTTTTGCTGTGGCCCGGGCTCAATCTCGCCAAATCCCTGTTCACTTGTTCCAAAATTGACGAGGATTCCTTCTTCTCCAGGTAGTGGCAGCGGTGTGAAAGAACCAAAAAGGATGAGAATGACCAACAGGACGATGTGGTAAACAATCGTTCCGATAATTCCTTTTTTATGTTTTTTAAAGTAACTCATCTTACCTTTCCGGAGAAGTGGCTGCAATCATTTTATACTTATTATTCCGGGCAATGTTCATTATTTTAACCACTTCTTCCCATGGAACGGTTTTATCGGCATGCAGTGATATGTAAATGTCATCGTTTCCGACACCGTAACGGTTTTGTAAAAAAGGTTCAATCTCCTGAAAGGCAACGCGTTTCAATGCTCCGTTGTCGTTGATGTAATATTTCAGATCCTGGGTGATGGAGATGGTGGTTATGGGTTTTGCCGCAGTTTGATTATTGCTTTGCGGGAGCAGCAGTTTCAGGGCATTCGGCGCAATAAGCGTGGAGGTGACCATGAAAAAGATAAGCAGCAAGAAAACGATGTCGGTCATCGACGACATGCTGAATGAGGCATCTACTTTATTCCTTTTTTTTAGAGCCATTTTTTATGAATTACGCCGGTTCATTTAATAAATCCATGAATTCAGAAGTGGCAGCTTCCATTTTGAATACTACCTTTTCGACGTTGGCAACCAGGATGTTGTAAGCAAAATAGGCGATGATGCCGACAATCAGACCGGCCACGGTGGTCACCATGGCCTGGTAAATACCGGCAGAGAGTAGGGTTACATCAATGTTGTTTCCGGCATTCGACATGTCATAAAACGCCTGGATCATCCCCATTACGGTACCGAGGAACCCAATCATGGGGGCACCACCGGCTACCGAGGCCAGTACCGGCAACCCTTTTTCGAGTTTCGAAATTTCGAGATTGCCCACATTTTCGATGGCAACATTGACATCGTTCAGCGGACGGCCAATCCGGCTGATCCCTTTTTCCAGCATGCGTGCTGCCGGGTTGTCGTTACTGCGGCACAAGGCGATGGCGGCGTCGATTTTCCCGCTGGTGATGTAGATTTTAATTTTTTCCAGCAGACCAGCGTCAATTTTTCCTGCTTTTTGAATGGCAAAGTACCGATCGAAGAAAATATAAACCGCAATGATGGATAAAAGAATAATGGGGATCATAATCCATCCGCCTTTCAGCGCTAGATCGAAGAATTTGGTCGATATTCCTTCGGGTTGTGCAGCCATTGGTTCCATCCCCGCAGGTAAGTCCGTTTGAATCATTAAAATTTCTAACATGTGTAATTTCTATTTATTTCCTTTTCATTTTTAACAAAACGCGGTATAACATCAAATATTATACCGCGCTAAAATAAGCATTATTTTAGTATGCTTTCCCTTGCTTTTTCTGTCAGTAGCGATATTTATGAACAATGTGTTTTTAATAGATCAGAGGCTGGTCATCAGGAAATAGATGGCCGCACCGGATAAATAACCGATGAGTGCCAGCCATGAGATTTTTTTCAGGTACCAGATGAAATCGATTTTTTCGAGCCCCATGGCAGCAACCCCGGCTGCCGATCCGATAATTAACATGCTTCCCCCGGTTCCGGCCGTGTAAGCCAGAAATTCCCAGAATGCCCCATCCTGAACAAAAAAAGCAGAATACCCGGTTGCGCCGGCTTCGGCAATGGGGTACATTCCCATGGCTCCGGCCACCAGCGGAACATTATCGACAACCGACGAAAGCATACCAATGGCCAGGTTAATCAGGTAAATATTCCCCAGGTTTGTGTCTAAAAACCGGGATAAAATGCTTAGATGCCCGGCTGACTGAAGTGCGGCAACGGCTGATAGAATGCCTAAAAAGAACAGTACCGTTGGAACATCGACACGCTGAAGAATGGCCACCACTTTCAGCTTGTTTTTTATTTCAACCGGTTTGTTGCGGTGGATGATTTCACCAACCACCCAAATGATGCCCAGCGAAAGGAGCATCCCCATATAGGGAGGCAGGTGTGTTACGGTTTTGAATACCGGAATAAAAAGCAAACCTCCCACGCCGATGGTCAGGAAAATAATCCGTTCCCCGGGGGTGGTGTAATCGAAATCCTCGTCATCGAGTGCAGGCCTTGAAACCGTACCTTTCATGGTAAACGATAAAATGGTAAGTGGTACAATCATACAAACCAGGCTGGGAAGTAAAACACCTTCCACTATTTTTAATGCCGTTACCTGCCCGCCTATCCACAACATAATAGTGGTTACGTCGCCAATGGGCGACCACGCCCCGCCGGCATTGGCCGCCAATACAACCATGCTGGCAAAAAACCAGCGGGTATGCTTGTCGTCGATTAATTTTCGCAACAGGGCAACCAGTACAATCGTTGTCGTCAGGTTGTCGAGTAATGCCGACATAAAAAAGGTTAAAAAGCTTAAAATCCAAAGTAGTTTTACTTTGTTGGTGGTTTTAATTTTGTCTGTAATAATTTTGAATCCTTCATGCTGATCGACCACTTCAACAATGGTCATTGCGCCCAGCAGGAAAAACAGGATCTCGCCAATTTCTCCAATGTGGTGAATAATTTCATATTCTACAATAAAATCGTGAATGGCGTGTATGCCGTGTGCTTCTGGGTGGGCTGCAAGAAACGAGTCCCAAGTCGGGCTAAATCCGAGGTTCAGAATTTCTTCTGCACCCATGATGTAGAAAACCCAGCACAAAGTGCCAATAATCAATGCCGAAGCTGCCTTGTCAATTTTCAGCGGATGTTCGAGGGCAATGGCCGTGTAGCCCAGGACAAAAACAACTACCATTAAGATAAACATAACCGTATTTATGAATTAAAATTTGTACTCTTATGTTGTTTGGATGCTGGGCGCAATAATAGAAATAATTCTTCCTGCATAACCGGATTCTTTTGTCAGGTTGTCGGTGATTTAATAATTTGTAAACATGGGAATTTGCTTGAAAATCATTTGGTTATAATGTGTTAATCTATTGTGGGACATGCATTTCAATCTTGTTTTCTCCTGAAAATTGCGCTCATTTTTTGAAGCAATTCCTGAAACGTGTTATATTCTTCCTTGAAAGTGAACCCAACACCTTGCGTGTAGGGCGATGTTTCATAAATCAGGTTGTTGTTCGATCGATTATAAGCTTTCAACTGGATTTTTCCGCTGGGGATTAGTTTTACATTGATGTCGAAATCGCCCACCAGGTTGCTGTTGTTGGTTGATGTTGGATTGACATTATTCCCGATGTTCCCGTTGATGGTTACGCGGTCGTTAAACATTTGTGTGCTTAACGCCAGTTCAATTTCATCGTTGGTGATCTGGTTTCCGGGGCGGTAGTTGAGCCCGATGTCGATGTTGTCGCTGATTTGCGACAGCCAGTTGCTCAACTGGTTGGAAAATAATTCGCTGGCGGTGGAGCCAATCAGGTTTGGATTCTGTGCCTCGAAAGTTCCCCGCATGTATTCCGGCGTGTAGAACTTGCCCAAAATCAATAGCGAAAGGATTTGTTTGTTCATCTCCTCGTCGGTGTTGAAAAATTGCTGGAGTTCGTCAATAATCCGATCTTCCACGGTGGGAAAATCCACTTTGAAATTGATTACCGGATTCGACAATTCTTCGGTGAGCAGAATTTTACATTCCACCGGAACCCGCTGGTTCTGGTAAATGTCGTAGCTGTTGACCAGTAAATCGTACAGCGACGCCTTTAATTTATAGACCGCGTTGATATCGATGATGGCATTGTACGGATCGCCTGACCAGACAATGGAGCCGCCCTGTTCGATGATAAACCTTTTGTTGATAACGTTTTGCATGGTAAACAGGTAGTCGCCCCTTTCCACCGTGTAATTTCCCGACAAGGTAATATTTCCTTCCTTGTCCATCCCGAAAAGTAAAATTCCTTCGCCCTGTGCCTTGATTACGTCGCCGATGTTCGAGTTGTAAATCAACTGGGCCCTGGCATCGGGTGTTGCCCTGATGGTCAGGTTAAGGTTGAAATCCTCGTCGTTTGCTTTGGGAAAAACAAATTCCTGCCTGCCGGTCTCTTCATTTGAAACAAACTGGATAAAATCGTACTGTTCAATTTCGCTCTCGTATTCCAGCGAAATATTCACGCTGGTCCCGTAGAGCGTGGTTCCGTTCCCGGTCAGGTAAACACTTTTTCCGTGCCCGGTAATATCGAGATTTCCACTGGCGATGACCTGCCCGTAAAATTGTTCGTTGTCCTTGAATGTGGTATTGATTGCCATAATTTTTGGCGTTGTCAGCGAGAGGTTGTAAACCATATTCTGAAAATTCCGGTGAACAATTGTTCCGTTAAATTTCCCCTTGTTTTTATGAATATCTTCAATGGTGATGTTGTCGAAATGAATGGTGTCGCCCTTGAAATAAACAGAGTCGGTAAAGTTGTAGCTGACCTGTGTGTAGTCGATGGTCATTCCGGCATTTAATCCTTCCAGCGCACCGTCCATTAAAATATGGTCGGGTTTTCCGTGAATCCGGATTCTCCCGGAGGCATCGCCATGCAGGTTCGAAAAGTTCTTTTGTAAAACGGTTTCCAGAATGATGACCGAAAGATGATCGAAGTCGGCCACGTAATTCAGTTCGTTGGTTTCCGGGGTGAATGTTCCCCTTGCATTCATGCTTTTCCGGTTGTTTTTGCTGATGGAAATTTCAGAATTCAGGTTTGAGTTCTGGTTGTCCCAGTGGTTTACCAGTGAAACATCGCCAATTAGCTGATCCCGGAATCCAAATTGGCTGATGCCAATGTCGGAGTAAACCAGTTTCTGCCCGTAAAAATCGAAAATCCCGGCTGTACCATTCAC
>CAZHKI010000121.1:0-4422 GCA_964533365.1 uncultured Maribellus sp.
CAGTGGGCTGTGAAAACGTGGCCCGGGAAAATTCAAAACGAAAATGAATTGAAAGAACGGCTGGATAACCAGTTGGCAGCGGCACAAACATCGTCGTTCCCCGAAAACTGGAGCAAATACGGTGGCTGGAAAGCCAAAAAATTCAGCGCCACCGGTTTTTTCCGCACCCACCACGACGGGAAGCGCTGGTGGCTGGTTGACCCCGAAGGTTACGCGTTTGTTTCGGTTGGCGTCGATTGCATCGGAGCCAATGCCTCGGGTGTGGTATCCGGGCAGGAAGATTTGTTTGCCTGGATCCCCGACACCACCGATCAACGCTTTAAAAACGGGATCTCCAGCCGTGGGCAATACACTCAGGCCGATTTCTACAAACTGAACCTCATGCGCGTTTTTGGAGAAAAATGGCGCGAAAACTGGGAAACCATCACTTCGGGACAAATCCGCGAATTCGGTATCAACACCATCGGGAACTGGTCGGATATGGGCTATGCCCGAAAATCAGGTATTCCGTATGTTCTTCCACTGTCGCGTTTTCCATCCACTCAGGTTCAGCTCTACCGCGACTTCCCCGATGTTTTTGCCGATGAATATTCAGAAAATGCAAAGCGGTTTGCTCAACAATTAAATGAATACAAAAACGATTCGTACCTGATTGGATATTTCCTCCGGAACGAACCCAACTGGGCATTTGGCGCTCACGACATTGCTTTCGAAATGTTTGCCACCGCCCAGCCTTCGGTTTCGAAAGACACTTTTGTTAAGTGGCTTTCGCAAAAGTATTCTTCCGTTGAAGAATTCAACAAAAGCTGGAATCTTGAATTAGCCGTTTTTGAAGATATTACCAAAGAAATTTTCGATGAGTACCCGTCGGAAACAGCCAAAACCGATTTCTGGAATTTCTCGGAAATCCTGGTGGCAAAATATGTCAATGTCCCGTGCGACGAAGCGGAAAAAGTGGATCCCGATCACCTGAACCTGGGGATGCGGTATGCCTGGATGAGTTCCGATTTGTTGTATAAAGCCGGCGAACGGTTCGATGTGTTTTCGATTAACGGCTACGGGAACCCCGGCCCGCCCGAAACGGCTGAAATTGCCCGTATCAGCGGAAAACCGGTGATGATTGGCGAGTTCCATTTCGGGGCTACCGATTGCGGGTTGCCGGCAACCGGAATCCAGGGCGCTTTATCGCAGGCCGAACGCGGTAAAGCTTACCGTTATTACATTGAGCAGGGACTGGCAAGGCCCGAACTGATTGGAATGCACTATTTTCAATGGCTCGACCAGCCCGTTTTTGGCCGTTTCGACGGCGAAAACTACAACATCGGGTTCATGGATATTTGCAATCAACCCTACAGGGAACTGGTTGACGCCGCTAAACTTACCCATCAGAAAATGTATGAAGTGGCCAGTGGAAACGAAAAATCATTCAGCGAAATCATTGAAAAAATACCTCCAATTCATTATTAATTCCGGAATTATTTTTTCAGTTTGTTTTAGTTTTCCTGATATCAAACCGGAAAATTTCCGCGTTTTGAATGTAACTTTGCCACAAATTTTTTCGGATGGAAATTAAACAATTCATTTATTCGGTTTTGTTGCTGGGATTTTTATTAGTCCCCGTCATTTCCGACTGGAAGAGAAAAGACCTTTTCTTCAGGAATTTTAAATATATACTCCCGGCCATTCTTTTTTCCGGCGCCATCTTTACCCTGTGGGACATGCGTTTTACCGAACTGGGCATCTGGAATTACAATCCGGAATACGTAAGCTGCATCAACATTTTGAAACTTCCGGCCGAACAGTGGCTGCTGCTGCTTGCCCTGCCCTGCTTCTCAATATTTATTTACGAAAGAGTAAAACAAAAATCCGGAAATTTCGACCGGGGAAACCTGTTCGTGGGTATTAGCCTTGTTTTACTGGTTGGGTTCGGGTTGCTGGCATGGTTTCAGCGGGAAAAACTCTACCCATTTTTCACCTTCTTCCTGCTCACGGTTTATTTCGGATACATCATTTTCAGAAACCGGTTTAAAAGTCATCTGACCCCGTTTTACCTGGCTTTTTTCTTATCTGTCATTCCGTATTTCATCATGAGGATAATCATCACTAAGTTGCCGGTCATTTCATTTCACCCTGGTCACATCACCGGGGTTCTGATTTATCGTATGCCGGTTGAAGATTTGGCTTATTTCTTTTTGCTGTTTATCATGAATGTTTCCATATACGAATACCTGAAAGAGAGGAGATATTATTAATCCATAAAATCCATCAGAAATGAAGTTGCTCTATCAAACCGGAATATTTCTTTACACCCTGTTCATCCGGATTGCCTCGGTTTTCAACGAGAAAGCCCGCCAATTTATAAAAGGCCGGAAAAACTGGAAACGTACGCTTTCAGAAAAAACCGTTAATAATGCCCGGTACATCTGGTTTCATTGTGCTTCGCTTGGCGAATTCGAACAGGGTCGGCCGGTTATTGAAGAAATTAAAAAGGACTTTCCGGAATATAAAATCCTGCTCACTTTCTTTTCACCATCGGGGTACGAAATCAGAAAAAACTACAACCTCGCCGACATTGTGGCTTACCTCCCGGTTGACACCCCGCGCAATGCCCGGGCATTCCTCGACATTTTAAAGCCTGAAAAAGCCTTTTTCGTAAAATACGAATTCTGGTATTTTTATATTTCCGCTTTAAAAAGCAGAAAAATCCCCCTGTACATCATTTCGGCCATTTTTCGCGAGAACCAGCAATTTTTCAAAAATACCCCGTGGGGAAAATGGTACAGGAAAATGCTTTTCGGATTTGAACACATTTTTGTTCAGAACGCTGCCTCAGCACAGTTGCTGGCTTCGGCCGGGGTACATCAGGTAACGGTTTCGGGCGACACGCGGTTCGACCGGGTGGCTGCCATTGCCGAAGGTTCAAAAAATATCCCGGTTGTTGAAAAGTTCAGGGGAAATTCGCCGCTGGTGGTTGCCGGAAGCACCTGGAAACCAGACGAAGAGCTGCTTGCAGCGTTTATTAACCAAAACCCTGACATCAAATTCATTATCGCGCCACACGAAGTTTCGGCCCAAAATATGAACAGGCTGGTTCAATTGTTGAAAACTCCGCCGGTTCTGTTCAGCAACCTGGACGAAACGAAAATCCACCGGTTTCAAACGCTGATAATCGACTCAGTCGGATTACTTTCCTCGCTCTACCGATACGGTAATTTTGCATACATTGGTGGCGGATTCGGGGTAGGTATTCACAATATTCTGGAAGCTGCCACATTTGGTCTCCCCGTCGTTTTTGGCCCCAACTACCAAAAATTTAAAGAGGCCACCGATTTAAAGTCACTGGGAGGCGCGTTTCCTGTTTCCTGTTTTAACGAACTTGAGAACACCTTTAACCACCTGCTGCACTTGCCCGGCGAACAGGAAAAAGCATCGCAGATTTGTAAAAATTATATAATAAATAATGTGGGCTCCACAAAACTTATCATAAAAAAAGTTTTTAACCACTAAACCCGGTTTTTCATTCAAATTGTTCATTTTTTTTTCGCCATATATTTTGATTTCAAAAGCACACTGTTCTTATAAAAAGAAATCAATTCCAAACCTCGGGAAAATCACTTTTTTGTACACTTTTTGACGAAATTAAATACTTAAATCACTGATTTTAAATCAGATAACACAAAAAAGTTGATAACTTTTTATCATTTTCCCAAAAAAAATATCTGAATATTTTGTTTTGTGTTTTATATTGCATGACATAATTCTTAGGACGAAAAAAGGGGAAATCCCTGTAAAAATATCTGTAACACATTAAATCAAAAGAAAAGAAAAAATGGAATTAGATGAAGTATCTGTAAAAATCCAGGCGGGCAAAAAAATCTACTCACAGGAAGAAGCCGTAAAAGCGTCACTGGAGTATTTCAAAGGCGACGATCTTGCAGCCAGGGTATGGGTGAATAAATATGCCTTAAAAGATTCTTTCGGCAATATTTTTGAACGTACACCCGACGATATGCACCTGAGGTTGGCCAAAGAAATTGCCCGGATAGAAAAACGATATCCTAATCCCCTGACTGAGGAAGAGGTGTTTGAGGTTTTAAAAGATTTTAAATATATCGTTCCTCAGGGAGGGCCAATGACCGGAATTGGCAACAATTACCAGATAGCTTCACTATCCAACTGCTTTGTAGTAGGCAACGACGGCAACTCCGACTCCTACGGGGGAATTATGAAAATCGACCAGGAACAGGTACAACTGATGAAACGCCGCGGCGGTGTAGGGCACGACCTGTCGCACATCCGGCCAAAAGGTTCGCCGGTAAAAAACTCGGCACTTACCTCCACTGGCATTGTTCCGTTTATGGAACGTTACTCCAACTCCACCCGCGAAGTGGCCCAGGACGGTCGCAGGGGTGCCCTGATGCT
>CAZHKI010000121.1:4432-9389 GCA_964533365.1 uncultured Maribellus sp.
AATCGGGCATCCCCTACATCCAGAAATACCCGATTAACTCCGACAAACCACTTTACCAAAAGGAAACCGATGCCGGCAGGTTATGGGAAAAAATTGTAAAAAACGCGTGGCAATCAGCCGAACCGGGCATTCTTTTTTGGGACACCATCATCCGTGAGTCCATTCCCGATTGTTATGCAGATCTCGGATTTCGCACCGTTTCAACCAACCCCTGCGGCGAAATTCCACTTTGCCCATACGACAGTTGCCGTCTGCTGGCCATCAACCTTTATTCATACGTCGATCAGCCATTCACCACACAAGCCCGTTTCAACTTCGACCTTTTCAAAGAACACATCCATTATGCCCAGAAAATCATGGACGATATTATCGATCTGGAACTGGAAAAAATCGATGCGATTCTGGAAAAAATCGATGCTGATCCGGAAAATGAAGAAATAAAATTCACCGAGCGGAACTTGTGGGAAAACATCAAACGCAAAGCAATCGAAGGCCGGCGTACTGGAATCGGAATCACGGCCGAAGGCGATATGCTGGCCGCACTGGGCTTGCGCTACGGAAGCGACGACGCTATCGATTTCTCGGAAGAAATCCATAAAACCGTAACCCTCGAAGCTTACCGTTCGTCGGTTTACATGGCCAAAGATCGCGGCCCTTTCAAGATTTATGACAGCGAACGGGAAAAGAACAATCCGCTCATCAAACGAATCAAAAAAGCAGATCCGGAACTATACGACAAAATGGCAAAATACGGCCGCCGCAACATTGCCCTGCTGACTATTGCTCCAACCGGAACGACCAGCCTGATGACCCAAACCACTTCGGGAATTGAACCGGTATTTTTGCCGGTATACAAACGCCGCCGTAAGGTCAACCCGGGCGACAAAGATGTCCGTGTTGATTTTATTGACGAACTGGGCGACAACTGGGAAGAATATACCGTATTCCACCATAAATTCAAAACCTGGATGGAAGTCAGCGGTTATGACACAAGCAGGGAATATACCGCTGAAGAACTCGACTCTTTTGTAAGGAAATCGCCTTACTACAAAGCCACATCGAACGATGTTGACTGGCTGGCCAAAGTTCGGATGCAGGGCCGGATCCAAAAATGGGTCGATCACTCCATCAGCGTTACCATCAACCTGCCGGCCGACGTATCGCAGGAACTGGTTGGCGAACTCTATTTCCAGGCCTGGAAGAACGGCTGCAAAGGGGTCACCGTTTACCGCGACGGATCACGCTCGGGCGTGCTGATTTCGAACGAAGGAAAAGAAAAGAAAAAAACCGGGGCATTCCCCACCAAACGCCCCGAAAAACTGGACGCCGATGTGGTCCGTTTTCAAAATAACAAAGAAAAATGGGTGGCATTTATCGGCCTTCTTGATGGAAAACCTTACGAAATTTTCACCGGGTTGTCCGACGACGAAGACGGCATCCTGCTCCCGCGTTCCATCACCAAAGGATACATTATAAAAAGCTGGGAAGATGAAGAAACGTCGCGGTACGACTTTCAATACATCAACAAACGGGGCTATAAAACCACCATCGAAGGACTTTCGCACAAATTCAACCCGGTATTCTGGAATTATGCGAAACTAATCTCGGGTACGTTGCGCCACGGAATGCCTATTCACAAAGTGGTGGAACTGGTAACCAGCCTCCAACTCGACAACGAAACCATCAACTCGTGGAAAGCGGGAGTGGCCCGGGCGCTCAAAAAATACATTCCCGACGGAACGCTAGCTGAAGATGCACGTTGTGGCGAATGCGGTTCCGATGAAGTGGTTTACCAGGAAGGTTGCCTTACCTGCCTTTCATGCGGCTCATCAAAATGTGGATAAATAAAAATCAGTGAAATAAAAAACCAGGGCTTTAGGTCCTGGTTTTTTTTGGAAAGCACCGCTAAAATAGCGCCCGTTATTTTAAATAGTCTGGTTAAGCATGGAGCATTTTTTCGTAACTGTCGGCTGAAAGAAGCCCTTCCAATTCGGAAACATCGCTTATTTTTATTTTGATCATCCAGCCGGCGTTGTACGGATCTTTATTGACCAGTTCAGGTTCGTCGGCAAGCGATTCGTTCATTTCCAGCACTTCGCCACCCACAGGCATAAACAAATCGGAAACCGTTTTTACCGCTTCCACGGTACCAAACGTTTCACCTTTTTCAAGCTCTTCGCCAACCGTTTCAATCTCCACAAAAACAACATCTCCCAATTCGCCCTGGGCAAAGTCAGTAATACCGACAACAGCAACGTCGCCTTCCACACGGATCCATTCGTGATCCGGGGTGTACTTCAAATCAGCAGGTATATTCATCTTGGACAATTTTAATTTTTGCCAAATTTAATACATTTTCACGAAAGAAACAGCTTTCATAACCGGGCAAAACCCTGATTTAAATCTCCTTTTTAGGGTGAAATGAAAATTGCTGTTCTACATTTTGTAATATTGCAAAAATACTGTGCACATGTATTCAATAAAAATTAAAACGCTGAAAGATCTGGAAAAATCAGCCGCCGAACTGATAAACCAGTTTCCCGGAAGCCGGGTTTTTGCCTTTTACGGGAAAATGGGAGCCGGAAAAACCACGTTCATCCAGGCACTCTGCAAGGTACTGGGGAGCAACGACAATGTAACCAGTCCCACTTTTGCCCTGATTAACGAATATCAAACACTCATCAATGGATCCATATTTCATTTCGATTTTTACCGGATAAAAAACCTCGTAGAAGCGTTCGATTTGGGATACGAAGATTATCTGTACAGCGGCAGTTACTGTTTTATTGAATGGCCTGAAAAAATCGAATCCATTCTGCCCGAAAATTTGGTAGAAGTAAAAATTGAAATCGCAGAAGATGAATCCAGGTTGATAACTGCCCGTTTGATCTGAACCGGAGTCATCATTTTGAAAATTCCACTTTTGAATGTAACTTGTTGCACCATTTTACAGTTGCTTTTTTTGAAATTAAAGTCCATAACAAATGACACCGGAGGAAAAATCGAAAGAAAAAAGTTTGGTTTCAAAAACCATGTTTTTGCCCAAGGAAGAGATGCTGGAAGTGATTCAACGGGGGCAACGGATTAAAATCGGGATTCCCTGCGATTTTTCGAAAGTGGAATACCGGGTTCCGCTCACCCCGCAGGCAGTAGATTTGCTGGTATCATACGGACATGAAATAGTCATCGAAACCAATGCCGGGAAATCGGCCAGTTACTCCGATCATCAATACCGCGAAGCCGGAGCGGTTGTTGTTGACAAAAAAGAAGAAACATTCCAGTGTGACATCATTTTGCGTCTCTCCCCGTTCGACAAAGAAGAAATTGAAATGCTGCGCGGAAACCAGGTTATTCTTTCGAGCATGCAAACTTACGCATACTGCAATGAGTCAATCCAGAAAATGATGCAAAAAAAGGTAACTTCCATTGCGTTCGAATATATGGAGAACGAAGACGGATTTTTGCCTTTTGTCCACCAGATGAGCCAGATAGCCGGCGTAACTTCCATTACCATTGCCAGCGAATATTTAAGCAATTCGCGTAATGGGAAAGGCGTGCTTTTTGGCGAGGTAACCGGCGTCACACCGGCTGAACTGGTCATTATCGGGACCAGCACTGCTGCCGAATATGCTGCGAGGGCCGCCACCAGCCTGGGTATTTTTGTGAAAGTTTTCGATACTTCGGTTCACGAATTAAGCCGGCTGGAAGAAAAACTGGGGCGTCGGATTTTTACGTCGGTATTTTACCCGAAAGTTTTAAAAAAAGCGCTGGTCTCGGCTGATGCCGTTATTAGCGCCATGCCGCTGAACACCACCCTCAAATTTAAGGTCTCTGAAGAACTGGTCAAACAAATGAAGGAAGGATCAGTAATTATTGACCTGAATGCCAGCCAGGGTGGCTGTTTCGAAACATCGCGGTGTACTGATTTAAACAATCCCACTTATACCAGACACGGGGTGGTCCATTACTGCGTACCCAATACACCATCGCTGGTGGCACGCACAGCCTCCATTTCGATGAGCAATATTCTAATCCCGATTATATTGGCGATTGGTGATAATGGCGGTGTTGACAGTTATATAAAAAATTCAAAAGGATTCCGAAAGGGCGTTTATATTTATCATGGCATACTCACCAACCGCGAAATTGGCTATCTTTTTAACCTGCCTTCGCAGGACATTAACCTGCTTCTGGCGGCTTTCTAAAAACAAAATTTCCTTGAAATGACAATGTTTCAGATGCTCATACCAACGTAACTTCAATCCCCTTTTCCCGGAGAATTTGTATTGCCGCAGTTGGGGCATCCTTATCGGTAATTATCCGGTGAATCTGACTAAAGTTGCAGATTTTACCAAATCCACGTTTACCAAATTTTGAAGAATCGGCCAAAACAATTACTTCCTGTGCTGCATCCAGCATGTGTTGATTCAGATGGGCTTCCCCGATATTACTGGTGGTCAGGCCATAATCAAGATCGATGCCATCAACACCAAGAAACAATTTATTACACATGAGTTCGCCCAGCAGGCTTTCGGCGTATGGACCGATAGCTGATGCTGAACTTTTCCGCATCGATCCTCCCAGTTGAATCACTTCGATATTGGGATTGTAACAAAGAGTAAGCGAAACTTTCACTGAGGGAGTGATAACAGTTAACGGTTCAACGGTGATTTTCTGCGCAAAACTGAGCAGGGTAGTCCCGGAAGCAATAATAATCCGGTCGTTTTTATTAAGGAGCAGGTTGGCAGCCTCGCCAATCCGCTTTTTTTCCTCCACCTGGACTTTTTCCTTTTCGTCAATGTGACGATCATTTATAAGGGAACTCAGCTGACTAGCACTCCCGTGGCTGCGATAAAGTAATTTTCGGCTTTCGAGTTCTTTCAAATCCTTTCGAATAGTTACCTCTGAAACATTAAGCCGTTCGCTCAGTTCCTGCACCCGGACAAATCCATCTTTT
>CAZHKI010000122.1:0-9358 GCA_964533365.1 uncultured Maribellus sp.
CGGGGTGCATTTTTTTGTTCATCTGGGCAATGGCACGTTCATATTCAAAATCGGAAGAAGTCCTCAAGCCCCTGAGGATATAACGGGCGCCGGTTTCTTTGCAAAAATCAACCGTTAACCCGCCATAGGTCTCCACCTCTATTTTTTCTTCGTCCTTAAAAACCTGATTAATCCATTTTAGTCGTTTTTCGATGGGGAAAAACGATTTTTTATTGGCATTGTACCCAATCATGATCACAATTTTGTCGAACATGGGAATAGCCCGCCTGACAATGGATTCGTGGCCGATGGTGAACGGATCAAATGACCCCGGGAATATGGCAATTTTTTTCATTTTTCAGTTTTGATACCTCAAAGGTAAGCTTAAAAACTTTTCAGAAAACGCTATAACGTTTTTATTTATTGCCCCGGGACTTCGCCAAAACCGGATTCCAAACGGTTTTCCCCCTTTTTTTTGAATGAAACCTGCTTTATTTTTTTTGCTGAACCGATAAAATGCAATTAATCGTTTATTTTGTGATGAAGAAGAATACCGATGAAACTGAAATTCGAAAATATCATGTGGGTTTACGCCCTTTTGCTGGCAGTCGTCGCATGGTTTTCGGGTTTGTTTATCGATATCACCGGCGATGCTGGTTTGTATGCGGCCATTTCGAGGCAAATGGTGGAATCGGGCGATTGGCTGAATTTGAAAATCAACGGCACACCCTACGAGCAGAAACCGCATTTGCTTTTCTGGCTGGCTGGCGCCGGGATTAAAATTTTCGGGGACACCAATTTCGCGTTTAAAATATTTCCGGTCCTTTTCGGACTGACGGGTATTTATTTTACGTACCGGCTGGGAAAATTGCTGTTTTCGGAAGAAGCCGGGCGGTGGGCAGCCCTTTTTGCCGGCACGTCACAAATCTTTTTTCTCTATTTTCTCGACATTCATACCGATTCGGTTTTACAGGCAGGCGTTACTTTTTCGCTGTGGCAACTGGCCCGTTACCTGAAAGATAAAAAAATATCGGGTTTCATATTCGGATTTTCCGGCGTTGGGCTGGCCATGCTTTCAAAAGGGCCGGTGGGCGCGGTTATTCCGTTTTTTTCAGTGTTGTTTTATCTAATTATTAAAAGAGATTTCCGGCAATTGTTTCACCTCAAATGGCTGTTGGGGATTATCATCGTGTTGGTGGTCATTTCCCCGTCGCTATTCCATTTGTACTGCAATTTCGGAATGGAAGGAATCCGGTTTTATTTCATTACCAACAATTTTGGCCGTGTTTCGGGCGAATATGCCGGGTCGAACACCGACTACTTTTTCTACTTTCACACCTTTTTGTGGGCCTTTATACCCTGGACGGTTTTTGTGGCTTTCGCCCTTTTTTCAGAAATAAAAAGCTGGAAAAATAAAATAACCCGCGATAGTTGGGGAGTTTATCTTTTAGGCGGTGTATTGGTTCTGACCGGCATCCTGAGCATTGCCAAAGGAAAAGCGCCCAACTATTTTTTAATGGCCATTTCGCCGGTTTCGGTTGTCGCAGGCCGCTGGGTTGCACGTATGAAAAACCTCCCGCCCCAAAAAGTAAAGGCGTTATTCTGGTTTCAGCGGATTTTGGTGTTGCTGCTGGTACTTCTGTTTGTTGTGGTGGTTTTAACGTCATCCGGAAAATACATCTGGATTTCTGCCGGTTTAGTTTTACTGGGTAGCCCTTCACTTTTTGGGGCATTCCGGTTTCGGGCATACAATACGGGAAATACCCTGTTGCACACGTTGGTCATTGCCGGTTCGCTGAACCTTTTTATGAATGTCAGTTACATTCCCGGCTTGTTTCAGTACCAGGGTGCGCGGCAGGCGCTCGAAATTTACGAGAAGGAGAGAGCCCCCGGCGATCGGCTGGTTAACCTTCAACTGGAAGAATATGAACTTTTTTATTGGGCCAATGCGCCGGTTGAAAATTTTACCAACTGGGAGGATTTCTACCGGTTTCTTGAAAACCAGGGTTCGTGGATTTATACCAGCCAGCACGGATACGATGTGGTCCGGCAACTGGCTCCGGCGTTGGATACGGTTTTTGAAATTCCGCAGCGGGGAATGAATGAAATCACCGCGGCATTTTTGAACCCTGCAACCCGCGAAGCCTCCCTGAATAAAAATTATTTAATCAGGGTGAAATAATAGCTTTTGCCATTTCATCGTTTGCATCATGTTAAATTGATTTATCTTTGGACACTTGGTAACCGTAATCTGAAAACATGTATAAAAAGTCATTATTGTCAGTTATTATTCCTGTTTACAACGAAGAAAAAACCATTGAAGCCATTCTCGACCGGGTGCTTGAAGTGGAATTACGGTATGGCTTCGAAAAAGAAATTATTCTGGTGAACGACTGTTCGACCGACGGTTCGGTTCGGGTTATTTCAAACTACATACAGCAGCACCGTGAGTACTCCATTCAACTATTCGAACAGCCGGTAAATATGGGAAAAGGTGCGGCGCTGCATCGCGGGATACACGAAGCTGCCGGCGAATGTATTATCATACAGGATGCCGACCTGGAATACGATCCGCGCGAATACAACAGCCTGCTCAAACCGATTGCTGAAGGAAATGCCGACGTGGTTTACGGCTCACGCTTCACAGGTGGAAATCCACACCGTATACTGTTTTTCTGGCATTCTATCGGGAATAAATTGCTGACCTCCATTTCGAATATGTTTACCAACCTGAACCTGACCGATATGGAAACCTGCTACAAACTTTTCCGTTCGGATATCATCAAAAACATTGATCTTAAAGAAAAAAGGTTTGGTTTTGAGCCGGAAGTAACCGCAAAAATTGCAAGGATTCCCAACATCAGAATCTACGAGGTAGGCATTTCCTATTACGGGCGTACCTACGACGAAGGGAAAAAAATTGGCTGGCGCGACGGTTTCAGGGCGCTGTACTGTGTGCTGAAATACAACATTTTCAGCAAATAACCCTGAAAAAAAAGGATGTTGAAATGAAAAATCCACAATACGGAACGGATACCCTGGAAGTCATTTCGGTTGCCCGGAACTTTAACCGCTGGATGTACGATACCGTAAAACCGTTCTGCAGCGGAAAGATCCTGGAAATCGGGAGCGGGATTGGAAATATTTCTGCCTGTTTTCTGGAAGATAACCAGCCCATCACCCTCAGCGATATGGATAAGGGCTATGTGTTGCAGTTACAGGAGAAATTTGGCGGGTTTCAAAATCTGGAAGGAGTTTATCATCTTGATTTTTCCGATCCGGAACTGGGGAAAAAATATCCTGAGTTGCTGGGGCAGTTCGATACGGTTTTTGCGCTGAACGTGCTGGAACACGTTGCCGATGAAAATCAGGCCATGCAGAATGCATTTCAGTTGTTGAGGAAAGGCGGGAAAGTGGTGATCCTGGTCCCGGCTTTTCAGTCACTCTACAATCAGTTCGACGTTCAATTGGAACATCTCCGGCGATATGTGCCCCGGTCATTGAAAGCTGTTTTCGAAAAGAACGGGTTCCGGGTGGTGCATTCGCAATATTTCAATTTTATAGCAGTTTTCGGATGGTTTATTTCCGGAAATGTGTTGCGTAAGAAAATAATTCCCAACGGGCAAATGCGGTTTTACGACCGGCTGGTCCCGCTGTGGAAATTGATCGACTTTTTTACCCGGAAATTTGCGGGGGTTTCGGTTATCCAGGTTGGTAAAAAGTAATAACCCGTTATTCGAATGATGAAAAAACAGGTATTCTCGAAAATATGCATTGGACTTTTAATTGTTGTTTGTGCCTGGTATGGTAAAAATTTAAATACCTGGGGGAATAATAAAGTCATTCAGAATGACGTGATTATGTATTATGCCTATTTGCCGGCGACATTTATTTTTCACGATTTGAACTTTGAATTTACAAAAGAACTGCCATCTGATTTTGAAGGACAAATCTGGCTTCAAACCACACCTGCCGGGAAACCCATTTTGCGGATGACGATGGGATTGGCCATTTTGTGGGTGCCATTTTTTCTGCTTGCCCATGCCGGCGCCCATTTATTTGGTATTTCAACGCTTGGATATTCATGGCCGTACAGTTTGTCGATAGTTGTAGCTGCCCTTTTTTATCTGTTTGCGGGGCTTTGTTTCCTCCGGAAAATCCTGCTTCGTTACTTTTCCGACACGGTAACTGCGATAACGCTGTTGCTTATCGTTCTGGCAACAAACTTAATGTATTATGTCATTTCCGAACCGGGAATGTCGCATGTATATAATTTTGCCCTTTTCAATGCTTTTTTCTTTTTTTCGTTGAAATGGGTTGAAAAACCAGGCCTGAAATTTTCTGTTATCCTCGGTTTGCTGGCGGGTTTGATCGTTTTAATCCGTCCGGTGAATGTATTGGTTTTGCTGTTTCCTGCTTTCATTGGAATTTCGTCGTTCCGAGATTTCAGGGAAAGGATATTTTCGAACGGGAAATTCATTTTGGTGGCAGGAGTTGCCGCATTTATTATGGTACTTCCGCAAATGATTTACTGGAAAGCGCAGTCGGGGCATTTTATTTTTAATTCGTACATGGACCAGGGAAAGTTCTTTTTCCTGGAACCCCATCTTTTGAACGGTCTTTTCAGTTTCCGGAAAGGGTGGCTGATTTATACTCCGGTGATGATTTTTTCGCTGGCCGGTTTTGTTTGGCTAAAAAAATACGCCCCATCCTTATTTCTCCCGGTGGTATTGTTTTTCCTTTTGAATATCTACATCATTTTCAGTTGGTGGTGCTGGTGGTACGGCGGCAGTTTCGGATCGCGCCCGATGATTGACAGTTACGGAGTTATGGCCATTTCTCTGGCCGCATTTCTTCAGTTCGTTGCTGAACGGAAATGCTGGCTGAAGGCGATAACCGTGATCCTTCTGGCAGGCTTTATCTGGCTGAACCAGTTTCAGATGAAACAATACCGAACCTCGTTGCTGCATTGGGACAGCATGACCAAAGAAGCTTATTTCGGAATTTTCGGACGAAAAACCTGGCCCGAAGGATACGACAAAATGATACAGGTTCCTGATTACGAAAAGGCGTTGAATGGCGAAAAAGAGTACAAATAAAAAATACGGACATGCAAATCAATATTCTAAAAAAGACGAATGGACAATTCGTTGCTTCCTTAATTTTTACCCTTGTTTTTGTTGCCCTGTTTTTTACATTCAACCTGAACCGGACGTTTTTTGAACCGCCGCAGTCGGTGCACATCTGGCGGCAAACCAACAGTTTATCGCTTGCGATGAATTATTATCAATACGATCTGCCTTTTTTTTCGCCCGAAATGCACAACCAGTTTTGTGATTCGGGAAATTCGGGAAAGGCCGTGGGAGAGTTCCCGATTATATATTATGCCGTTGCTAAAATCTGGAAAATCACCGGGCCGCAGGAATGGATTTTCAGGTTGGTCCAGACCTTAATTCTGTTTGTGGGATTGTGGTGCCTGTTTCAGGTTTTGCACGGTTTGTTCCGGAACTGGTTTTGGGCAGGTTTTACCAGTCTGCTACTTTTTACGGCTCCCATGCTGGTTTTTTACGGGCCCAACTTTTTACCCGATGGCCCGTCGCTGGGCTTTGTTTTTATCGCCTGGTATTTCATTATGAAGTTTATTGAAACCCGGAGCATGGCTTCCCTTTGGCTTTCGGCCCTGTTTTTTGGTTTGTCCTTACTGTTGAAAATAACTTCGGGGCTTTCGTTTATTGCTTTTGGCGGCTGGATTGTTTATGAGCTTTTATTTCAAAAAGAAGAAAAGCGGATATTCAATTTTGACTGGAAACATTTTGTGCCTTTTCTGACAACGGTTGTGGTAACTGTCGCCTGGTATTTCTATGTTGAGTATTATAACAAACTGCACTACGGGCACTTTTCATTCCATGGAATCTGGCCGGTTTGGAAAATGACACAGGAACAATTTGTGAGGATTATTGATGCCCTGGATAAGATTTATTTTAAAGAACTTTTCCTGCCGGTTACCCAGTATGTCACGTTTGCCATTTGGTTGTTTCTGCTGGTTACCCTGAAACAATTGAAACCCGTTTTTCGTTTCTTTTTTCTGGTTCTTACCGCCGGTTTTGTCATGCAGTTGCTTTTGTGGTTCCAGGTACTCGAAGGGCATGATTATTATACCATCAACCTGCTGGCAACTTTTGTGGCGGTTTGGGCCATATCTTTATATCAAATCAGAAACTGGAAATATTTCACTCACCCTGTTTTTTACCTTGTTGGAATTGCCTTTTTTACGTGGAATGTTTACACCTGCCGCGAAAGAATCCACGTTCGTTACAACAGTTGGATGAACGATATGTACACCAAACAGTTTGCCTCGCTGAAGGAAATTGAACCTTTCTTTGAACAGATTGGAGTGAAGCCGGACGATAAAGTTATTTCACTGCCCGATTATACCATCAATGGTTCGCTCTATTTTATGAACCGAAAAGGATATACCCAGTTTGGTAGCGATTTTTCGAAACCCGAAGGTTTTTACACCCGCATAAACAACGGGGCCAAATATCTGGTGGTAAACGACACCACCCTGCTGCATCAGCCGGAAGTCCAGCCTTTTATCATTAAGAAACTGGGTGAATTTAAGAATATTTGGGTGTATGATTTACAAGGGGTTCAACCGCCTGAGTAATCAATCAGAAACTGTTTCAGCCTGAACATCCGAAATGTTAAATTGCAATTGGTAAATTATTTCGTTTGTTGCAGGATTATTATAAACAGTAGTCCTTTCTGCGGTAAAAGGGTTTGAGTTTTCTTCAATCAGTTTGCTGATGGTTCGTTGGTAAAGTTCCTCTTCATTTCGTTCAAGATAGAGGTAGGTTTTTTTTCCGGATTCCATCATTTTTTGTGCGTCAAATGGCTCACCCCAGAACCGTAATGTATTGTCCCAGGTAAAAAAGTTGTATGTGTTGGGGTACAATTTTGCCAGAATGGGTTGGTATTCTTCCCGCTTTTGGTGGCTGGCCCAAACGGTACTGTACATCAGCGTGTATTCAATAAACGGGCAGCCATAATTTTGCGAAGCGATGATTTTGTAACTGTCCTTTTCCAGGGTTTGAGCCACATGCCAGGTTGCAATCCGGTTTTCAATGTCGGTTCCCATGGCTTCGGTTTTGAGGGGAAGCCATTGTTTATGGAACTGGACCTGCCAAATAAAAAAGAATGCAATTCCAGCAGAAATAAGAATGTTTGTTATCTTCTTCGGGTGGAATTTTTTAATCAGTTCGGCCAGGATAAAAACCAGCAACGGCTGTAACATTAATACCGGGATAAAATAACGGTGTGCATAATGTTTCCCTACCATTACGATTTGCAATGCAATGGTAATAATAACAGCCACTGTAATTATTGAAATTCTTTTTTCAGCCTTTTTTCTGAAATAGATTAAGTATCCCGCAAGCAGGGCAACCATCGCGAAAAAAACATAGAAAAAGCGTTTTTCGTAGCCATACAATTCTTTCAGGTTGGTTCCCAGCGAGGCAAGGTCGATGATGTTGGTGTCTCCGCTTCCATACGTGCCGCTGTGCAGAAACAGGTTTTTCACCCATCCCAGGAAAACTTCGAAACGAAGTGTCATGGGGAAGGCCATCATCAAAAAGAAAACAAAGGAAAGCCCGACGAAGGAAACCCGTTTTTTCCATCCGTCCATTATCAGAAAAGGGATGAACCAGAGCGGCAGAAAGGTCAGTTTGATGCTGAGCCCGAATGCTGAAAGCAGACTGAAAATAATAAGGTCTTTTGTGTTGGTTTTTTCGTTTCTGAAATAAACGGAAATGATCAGGACGGTCAGCAAAACGACCGGGAACGGCATCATCAGTTCGGGGGCTACCCGGCCAACCAGGTCGTACCAGATAACCGGAAGAAAAGGAGCGGTTTGTACCAGCAGGGCATAAAAAACCGATTTGGTTGACTGGTAAACCTTCAACCCGGCAAAAAGCAAAAGAATAGTGGTTGCAGCCGCAATAAACAAGCTGACAACCGAAAGATACAAATCGGGGTGTGACAATACATCTTCGACATAAGGAACGGGCGCAGAGCGGAAAAGATATGTTATCCTGAAAACAAACGCAACCAAAACCTGCAACGGTGTGCCGGGATTGTCAATGTGCCCGAGCTTCAGGTTGCCGTCGGAAAGTGTGAGGCCGCTCATGAAGTAAATGTACTCGGGATCACACGTGCGAAGGGATAAATTCCCCAAAAGATTCCGGAAATAACTGCCGGCAATGAAATAGATGACAGGGAAAAGCAACAGGAGAATTTTTTGGTAACGGGATAAATCGATGGCGCTGAATCCTTTCATGTTAAACTATTATTTTGGTGGTATAATAATATTGTTGTCAATCAAAACCGAATCGGCAATGGTTTCAGTAAAAATACTTACGACCAGCCCTTCAACAAACGGAACGCTGTCTGTTCTTGTATAAACGCTGTCAATATAATTGAAAAGAGAATTCTGAGGATCGATGGCAGCCGTATTATTCTGGTAGAAAATCACTTTTTTGGGTTTTTCCCTTTCAAGATACAACCGGGTGTCGTTCAGTCCCCAGGCCCGGTATATTTTGTTTTTTTCAAGCAGTTTTTCGTAAGTGTCAACATCTTTAAATATTTCCTGGTCATAATGGTACATAAATTCCAGATCGGCCCAGTGGGCATAAATAATGATTGTTGATGTACTGTCGGCTTTTGTGCGGATAAAATCGGTGGTTTCTTTCACCTTTCGGGGGGCAAAATCACCGGTAAACATTTTGGAATAACTCATCCATAGTAAAAATAGGCATGCTGAAATACTCAGAACCCTGATTTTTCCGAACAGATAATACACGGCAACGCCTGCAAAAAGGTAGAATCCCACCGAGTTGAACAGGATATATCGGTTGGTAAACATGGGGACTTTTGCCGATGCCAGAAACATGAGGGTATATGGAACCAGCCACCAAACAAGCAACAACGCCACTTCCCTGAACTGCTCCCGTTTTTGTTTGGTAACGATGGCAAAAATAATTCCTGCAATCAGGATATAAACCAGCATCCTCAACCCGGTCCCGGAATTCATAAACCATTTCAACTGCTGGATAAACTCACTGGATGGTGGTGGGGTTACCCAGGTTGCGTCTTTCGAAATCATGAATTGTTTGAACAGTACCGTAAACATGGGAAGGTACAACACCGCAGTGGTTGCCGTCGCTAACAGCGATTTTTTTATAAATGGCCGGTTCCCGGTGTAGAAAAAAGTAACGGCAAACTGAATGAAAATTACAAACCAGCCAAAGTAGTGCCCGTAAACCAGCACGATGTTTGAAATTATCAGCCCTGTCAGATTGATTTTTTTTTCAGGATTTTGCTG
>CAZHKI010000123.1:0-9328 GCA_964533365.1 uncultured Maribellus sp.
CGCTGTCAGGTTTTGATCCAAGACCTTTCAGCGTTTTGATAACCTGAAAGCGTCTAATAAAATATTAGAAATATGTGAATGAGGCAAAAAAAAAGGGAAGCTAAAAGCTTCCCCTTTTTAATCAATCAATTCGGTATTACCTTTTAATCATCCTTTCGGTTTTGGCCCTTCCATCTTCAGTATATAAGCTGATGATGTAAACGCCGCTGACCAGATTAGCAGTACGGATTTCGTGACCCGGGTATTCAATGTCAATCACACGCTGACCAGCGATGTTGCTAACAATGACCCTTGTCAGTTTATCGTTATTGTCGATCATAATCCTGTCGTTAAACGGATTAGGATAAACTTTGAAGTTTACAGTAACAATGTCCTTATTTCCGGTTTTGAAGTCAGGACCTGTAGTAAATACCCAGGCTGCATTACCTGAAACACCGCCAAATTCGTTACCAGCTGCATCGGCTAAAGCGCCACCGTCAACCAGTACATAGTAAGTGGCATTTTTATCGAGGCTGCCATTAACTGTAGCATCGTAATCAACGGTAACCACGTTTCCGTTAATCATGGCAGCAGTCAACGGAACTGTAATAACAGCTTCAGTTGAACCTTGCGGGTAAACTTTCAGTTCGCCACCGGCAGTGGTTAATTCAACATTTTCGCTGAATGTCATCACGAAAGTCGGGTGGTTGTCTTCAATGGTATCCTGAGGAGTCCAGCTAACCAGTTCCGGAGCAATTTCATCAGCACCGGTGCTGAAATTCCAGGTATATACATTCAGAATACCGGCGAACGGATCCAGCGTAGCTTCTGTATTGGTTACAGCGCCTGCCGGTACAATCACATAGTATCCGGTATAGTCAGCCAAATCCTGCGACAAGCTGAATGTTAATGTATTTGCACTGATGGTAGTGGCAGTAACGTCAACTTCTTCGAACAGAGTTCCGTCAACTGAGTAACGAACGGCAATTTTACCGGCACCGGCAGCGATGTTGCGATCGAAAGTCATCGTGAACGATGTTTTCGGATCCACGCCACTGGCGTCGTCAGCAGGTGACAATTCAGTTACCACAGGAGCAATGCTTTCCATGGTTGAGAATGCCCAGCTGTTGTCCATGATACCGGCAAACAGGTTGCCAGAAGCATCTTTAATCGATTTCGGTTCTATTCTTGCATAGTAAGCCTGATCGGGTTCCAGTTGCATGTTGTAGTAAGTAACGGTGTTATTTACATAAACCAGGTTCTGAACCGGGATCTGTGCAATGGCAGTTCCGTCTTCTTTGTAAACTGCGAGGAACGAACCAAATATACCGTCGTGGTTTTCGTAAACTTTCTTGTTGAAAGTCAGCGTCAAATCAACGAGGTCAGGTTGGTTGTCTCCCAGCGGAGAAACTTCAGCTGTGATATCGTAGGTATCTTTCGTGGTGAATTTCCAGCCATTTTCCGGATCACCGTAAGCTTCATTCGGGTTACCCGACAGGTCGGTAATAACCGATTCCTGAAGTTCAACAAAGTATTCAGCATTCGGAGCGAAATTGGCATGGGCAATTTTCAGTTTTGCTTTATTCGTACCGTCAATCGACAGACCTTCAGCGCCAATGGCCTGGAAGATGGTTCCGTCGAGGTTGCGGATGATGACTTTGCCAGTGGAAACTTTTACATCTTCACTGAAGATAACATACATGGCAGCAGTAGGAGCCACACCGGTTCCAACCGGAGCTACATCGGCAATGTCAAATTCCGGAATAATGTTGTCACGGGTTGTGAACTGTGCATAATCATCACCTTCTGCGTCCTGATCATCGATATCATAAACATAATCTTGATCATATCCATATTCGTAATTTGTACTTGGATCCAGCGGTTCATCCGGTGTAATGGTAATTACATTCGAACCATTGAACGTAGCATCAAACGGAACATATTCTTCAGTGTCGAGATTGTACAGGTAAACGATTTCGTCGATATTGTTATTATCGAAAACTTCATAGAAAACACCATCAGGATCATCATAATATCCAATCCCTACCCAGTGGTAAATCGGTTCGCTGAATGTAATAGTCAAGGGACTGCCTTCGTGTACATCTTCTTCACCGTCTTCCGGATCAAACATAGCTGTCGGAGCAATTCCATCTGTAGTTTCATAAACATATTCGAATGGTGTCATCACCAAACCGGTATTATCGGTGAAACCCTGGATGGTCATGGTATAAGTGCTGGCATGTTGCAGCAGTTCGGTGTCAATTTCGAAAACCACATCATGATCGCAGCATTGGTACATGGTAAACGGAACCGGATTGCCTTCAGCATCCACAAACGATACCAGGTTGTTGGCTTTGATTTGAGCATCGGTCAGCAACAGGATGTTGGTACGGATACCATCGATAGAGAAATACAGCGGTTCACTGAAATCAACATCAATCCAATCCAAATCATCTTTGTCAACAGGGCCATAAGAAGAATATTCAGCAGGATAATGATCCGTCACATACGGAGCTTCATTTTCAGTAGTGGTAAATGTAAGCCAGGTCGAAGCGTTTGCATTTTCATTGGCCGACAAGTCGGTGGCAAAGTTGGCATTCACCCTGATGGAATAAGTTTCCAGGTTTTCCAGGTCATCTGCCGGGTTCAGTGTCACTTTGGCGCCGTTGAATACCTGGGCAGAAGCCGGGAATACTTCAACTGCAGCTTCCGGGTCTTCCGAACCTCCTTTGTAAAGGATAGCAGTTGCGGTACCGGGCTGTACATTTTCAGAGAATTTCAGGACAATGTTCTGGTTGGTGGTCAGTGTATTGTCATCCAGCGATACCGTCGGTAAATTATTATCTTCGGTGCTGAAATAGATGGCGTTTTCACCGAAAATTCCGGCAAAATCATTGGCAGGAGAAGCCAGGTCAACCACGGTTCCGGCAGCCATTTCAACGTAATAATTCATCACGCCGGTGGCAGTAATTCCATCAAGTTCCATAACGATCACTTCGTCACCGTCAGCTGACAAAACAGAAGCATCGTAAGTACCCACGATGGTCTAGCGCCTGAACCAACGGTAACATCTTCGCTGAAAGTCAGTTCGAAGGTCATTACACCGCCTTCAACTTCCACATCAACAGCCGGAGAAGCCGGGTCGGTTGAAACCAGTACCGGGGCAACGGTGTCATCTGTAGAAGCTTCTTTTTTAGCCACTAAGCTGGTGTTTCCAAAGATATCATCGGCCACGTAGAAAATTTCGTAGGTGGTTGACGGGTTCAATCCGCTGATGACCACATCACCGGTAATTTGAGCCATGGTTTTTGCATTGGCAGCTTTCACTTCGGCAGCAGTCGGAGCAGCAGCCGTCGATTTTTCGCGAACCATGTAGTAGAATTTATTCGGAGTTGAATCGTCGTCAACAACGATGGATGATAACGTTACTTTTTTAGCACCGCCGGTTGCAGTCAGTGTAACTTCCGGAGCGGTCAGATCAGCTGTAAAGAAAACGCTGAATGTCTGCGGAGTTTCGTGTCCCAAAGCATCAGCCACGCCGTCGGCTACACCTGATACCGTATGATTGTTGATGACAACAATGTACGCGGTATATTCATGCAGATCCACGTCGGGGTTCATGACCACGGTTTTTCCGGTAATGGAACCAACAAACGGGATCGGGGATCCGGTTGGAACCCAGGTAGAACCACTTTCAGCAGCCATGTACAACTGGAATACTTTATCGTCGGTAATGTCACCGGCGGTGAAAACGGTACCATCCACCTGGTGGAAGATGTCTTCATCGAACGTGATGGAGATATTGGCATCCAAAGCTACTTCTTCTGTTTCATCTTCCGGATCGAATGTCGGTACCGGCGGGTTCACATCGCCCGTATTGAAGGAATAAGGAGTAGTTGTTTTATTAACCAGTGCATTTTCAATCAATGCATTGGTAGCGGCAACCACAGCGCCTTCTTCCAGATAAATAAAGATCTCGGTATTGGCCGGGAATACTTTATCGGGGTGGGTAATGGTCAGTGTTTTTCCGCTGATGGTGATGTTGGTGCTGCCAATCGGGTAAGCCTGCAACTGATCGGTTGTACCGGCTTCGATATAACCCACAGCGCCTGCACCAGCAGCAATTTCACGGTTGAATTCAACCACGATGGATGCGCCGGATGCAATTTTGTCTGCGCCATCAGCCGGTGTGGTTTTTACAATTACCAATGCAGGATCAGCAGTGGTGAATGTCCAGTCTAAAACACCATTTGCAGTTGTTTTACCGTAGATTTCTTTTGATTTGTTTCCGTAAACATCTTCAAAAGCGCCTGCCGATACTTCAACATAATATTTTGTAAAGTATTTGAACAGAGCCGTTGGGGTTATGGATACTTTGGTCGTTGACGACGTTGGGTATTCCACTTTCACATTGGCAGCAGTAACCGGGATACGTTCAACCAAACCATCGGTATTGAAATTTTTGATATCAATATAGCCGGTTTTGGCAACCGCTTTTTCATTGAAGGTAATCACCAGTTTGTCATCAATTTCTACATCTTCCACATTGTCCGGAGCAATCGATGCAATATCCAGTTTGGTATCTTTGGTTACAAAATCCCAGGCATTCAGTGCAATTTCAGCATTTCCCATGCTGGTGGCATTTTTGTTCACAAAAACACCAGCGCCGACTACCAGGTCGTAAGCCATGTCGTTGTTCAGGTCAGTGGTAGGATTAATGGTAACCACATCACCGGCCGTATTGAAAGAGATTTCGCCAGAAGTAATATTTTTCGGTGTTGTTCCACCATCAGTGAAATAAATATCGCCGGCAGTATAAGTTGAGCTCAACTGAACTCCGGTATTGAAGGTAATGACAAAGTTGGAACTTTTAGCCACTTCCACCGCATTATCAGCCGGTGACAGAGAAACCACTTCAGGAATACCTTCGTATTTTGTTTTGAAGGTAACGGCCTTGGCAACGTTTGTATTACCGGCAGCATCCCGGGTTGACGGGCCAACAGCAAGGTAATAGGTTTTATTGCCTTCCAGCGTAGCCAGTACAGTAAATTCACCATTGGTTCCGCCAACAGTAAAGTCAACATCCGGTCCGTTGGCATCGCCTTCTTTCAGGATGAATACATTTTCCATATCGGTGGTGGCAGCATAAGTGGTCCAGGTTCCGTTATAATAATATTTATCACGGGCTTCCACTGTTGAACCTTCCAGGAATTTCACGGTAATGGCATCACCGGTCGAGATAATTTTATCGGCTACATTAATGGCCACGGTTTCAGCAACCAGGTCTTTAATGGTATAGATTTTCGACCTTGGGCCTGTTTCAACAAAAGCATTGCCTGCGGCATCTTCCACATCGCTGGTAACAGCCACATAATAAGTTCCTTCGCTGGTCCAAGCGGTAGCGGGTTTAATGGAAATTACTTTTTTGTCGTCGCTGATGGAAAGGGTAACCGGAATGTTCTGTCCGCTTTCGTTGTTCAGTTTCACCGTGATGATCGAGAACAGGTTGTCAGCGGTCAGCGGAGTACCACCCAGGAGGTAAATCCCTTCGTTGTAAGTAATTTTAATTTCAGCAGTAGCCGAACTCAGCGGAGAAGCAGTCCATGAGCTGATCACCGGACCAGCCGTGTCTTCAATAAAGAAGGAATACGGTTTGTCACCCAGGCCCACATAGTTTGGATCACCGTCTGCATCATATCCGAAATCTTCAATGTAATCTTCATGAACAACCAGGGTTACCAATGCGCCGCTGGGCAGTGCATCAACCGGGTTAATCGTGGCTACCGTAAATTTCCCGTCGTTGTTGTTCACTGAAAGAACAAAAGGAATGGAAGTTTCGGTACTACCGGCCATATAATACAAATAGAAATCACCGGCTGTAACATTAACCACTTCGTCGAATGTCAAAACCATGTTGGCATTGTCGTCAACATTTACAGCGGCATGGGCCGGTGTAATGGTGTAGGTGGGAGCAATCACATCGCTGGAATTGAACCTCCAGCCGCTGTTCGAAGAAATACCCACATATTTGTTACTATAAATATCGGTTACCAGCGTGTTGGGAACCACCACATAATACTGTACATTGTTTTCCAGTTCAGTAATCGGGACAAGCAGTTGTTTTTTATTGGTGCTGTTTACCGACATGACAGTACTTTCAATGGTTTTGTAAACCGTATTGTCGAGAACCCTTTTAATAATGATATTTCCAGCGCCTAACTTAATGTCTTCGTTGAAAGTCAGTACAATTTGTTTAATATCCTGTTCCACATCGCTGTTTAACGGAACAATGTTGGAAGAAACAGAAGAACTTTCATCGGAACTGGTTTTATAATCATAAGTAACCAAAGTCAAAAACGGAGCATCTGTTTCGCCGGTAGTTGCCGTTACAGTTTTAACAACTGAAGTTTCAACGTCGTCGTTGTCAACAATAATATAAGCAGTATAAGAAGTTTCTTCATCCAGTCCGTCGAATGTGATCCTTGCTTCAACTCCGCCGGTCACGTCAAGTTCAATTGCATCGGCATGAGTCCTTACATCATTAGCAGTCAGTACTGTGGCCGGGTCAGTTGTTTCCAAAACAACACCGAAAGCAGTACCCGATTCATTGGTTTTAAAGATAACATCAAATGATTCATTGGTAACATTATCCTTTTTAGGATTTACAGCATAAGTCGGGGCGGTGAAATCTTCAGAAGAGAATTCCCAGTCAGCGCGATCAGCGCCGGCAAAGGGGTTTTTCACTTCGTCGGCACGTTTGCCATCGTCAGTCACCACACCGGCATCAATCGATACCTGGTATTCGGTGGCATCTTCGAGTTGACGAATTCCGGAAACAGTAAGAACACCACCGGAGAGAACAGCATTACCGCCAGTGGCGAAATTCAGGGTTTTCAAATCCCATACGTTACCATCGGCTTTATAAACCGTAATGGCGCCGGCGCCGGCTAAAATCGGGCTGGCATCTTCAAAGGTAAGAATCAGGTCGATGGTATTGTCGCCAACCACATCGCCGTCATCCGGAACTACGTCTGAAAGTGTCGGGGCAGTATAGTCACCGGTCATCCACGACCACACAACAGGTTCTGCGTAAGCTGCAGGAGTGCCGTCGGCTGGTTTGAAAGCCGTTGCGTCAACGGTAACGTTGATATCCTTCAATTCTGCCAGATAAGCAGAGAGATCAACTTCAACCACATTTCCTGTAATCGTCACTTTCGAATCCGTTGCTTTGATAACTGCAACCAGGGTTCCGTCTTTCAAAACACGAATTGACCCGGTAGAAGCAACAACAGCTTCTTTAAAGGTAATTTTTGCCTTGTCTGTGGTTTTGGTGTAAGCTTCATCGCCCAACGGCCATACTGCCGTTGCACCATCACCAAGTGCTGGATTTGTAATGCCTGGACTTCCATAAGAGTAGAAGCAGATCATTCCAAACAACATCACAAGACTTAAAAGTCGAGTAAATGATTTTCTCATAGCATTTGTTTTTAAAATTCTACTTAAATTGATTGATTAAATATTTAAATTCTTTATCTCAAATTTCAGATTAACATCTTTCATAATCTGTATAAATTATACAAACGTATAAAAATAATCCACACGGTGCAATACAAAAGTCGCATAAAATAACATCTTTTTTAGCATTGTTTTCAACAAACCTGCCTTCATAAACATGCGCAAATTAACTAAATTATTTGTCGTGAAAAGATGTCAGGTTTGTATTTTCTTCAAAACTACTGCAATTTTAATTTTATTTTTGAAATTAAAACAATAAATTCTCATGTTTTTACGATTTTACCGATGATTTTTACTTCAATGCGACCAACATTAAATACATTCGGGGATGAAACGAAATAAGTTATTAACAATGGATAAAGTAGAGGCAGGTTCCGGCTACCGGAGACCGGCAAAAAAACCGGCAGCAAAAAACACCTTTTATATTGTACTGTGGATTACCGCGCTGACAGGATTCCTGTTCCTGGGGTCCTGTAAAACCTGCCAATGCCCGGCTTACTCTTCCGTTCCTCCTTCCGCAGTTGAAATTACAGCACAGAACAGAAATGTAACTCCTGAATCGCCGGCATTTTTCATTCAGTCTGTTTAATTATCGTTTAGCCATTCAAACGCTGACAGGTCTGAATGACGCTGTCAGGTTTCCGGGAGCGCATCCAATTGATCCATCAAATTTCCTGTAACCATTTAACCTTCCGGATTTATAAAACAACAGCACCTTTTTTTTAAGCCTGAATCATTGAATTGATTTTTTGTTTCAGACATTTTTAAATACTGTCAGATGCCGGAGGCATCACATGTTTATAGAAAAAAATGTGTGTGTTGAAAGTTCGACCCCGGCTGGGGTCGCATGGATCTAACCCATCTGATTTTCTATAAACATTTAAACCCTTTGGATTTATGAGCCATTTAAACGCTGACAGGTCTGAAAGACGCTGTCAGGTTTTCCAAAACAGACCTTTCAGCGTTTTGACAACCTGAAAGCGTCTGATTTATATGACACAAAAAATATGGTTTTAGCGTGTGGTAATTTAATTTCAAAGTAATTTCTCAATACACCATATAATATATTGTATAATAATGATGAAATTTTGCCACAAACCTCGCGTATTCCGTGCTTTTTCACAGAATCGGCAAAAATGAAAACATCTAAAAACCGGATAATTTCCTGCAAAATAACCGCTTAATGATTTTTTTGCCTCCTGAGATTTTCATATTTTTGAAAGCGCCGGGAGAAACCCATGAATAAACCAGAGAAATGAGACCAACCGGCTTTTTAAATAATCATTAAGGTTGGATGAATTTTCAGTGAAAAAGAAAAAGCTGTTTGATGCAATAAAATATTAGTATTTACTTTGTAATGTTGTAATGGGTATTTGTCAGAATGAAGAACCTGAGTTAAAATAATAAACAGAAATTTATAATTATTAAAACTTTCTCAACTATGTCAAAAATTAAAATAGGGATTAACGGATTCGGACGGATTGGACGTTTTGTTTTCCGTCAGGCAATTGCAAAAGGAACAATTCAGGTGGTTGCCATCAACGACCTGATTGACGTGAACTACATGGCGTACATGTTGAAATACGATTCAACCCATGGTTTATTCAAAGGTGATGTTGAAGTAAAAGACGGGAAACTGGTGGTTAACGGCAATGAAATCCGCGTAACAGCCGAGAGAAATCCGGCCGACATCAACTGGGGAGCCGTAGGCGCTGAATACGTGGTTGAATCAACCGGCTTGTTCCTCGAAAAAACCAAAGCCCAGGGTCACATCGACGCCGGCGCTAAAAAAGTTATTTTCTCGGCTCCGTCGAAAGACGATACCCCGATGTTT
>CAZHKI010000124.1:0-1969 GCA_964533365.1 uncultured Maribellus sp.
TCCGCAAAGGTCGTTGGAACAGAGGTAATGAAAGAATTCATTCACCTGGTAGCCAAACGCGGCAACTTTATCGAGCAATTCATCATTACCAGGCAACGAGATGTGGTAATCGTTCCAGACATAATGTTTGATTTCGCCCAATTTATCGTAAACCGAATATGGATTAAAAAGTACAACATTGGGTTTTCCGGAAACAATCCACTGGCCGTAATGCACATCAAAACCGCGTTCCTGCATTTTGAGTACTGCATTACCAATGGGGGAAGAAAAATCAGTAGCCGGATCGAAATGTGCGGCTGCCTGTTCTTCAAAATATGGCCCAATGAGGAAGTAATTATCTTTGCCCCATTTTTTTATGACCGATGGTACTTTCGACCGTATGACCGTATATATTCCACCAACCTGGTTACATACTTCCCAGGCAACTTCAAATAATGTTGAATTGGCAGGAATGGTTCCACTGCTCATTTCCAATCCCGGCTTTTCCGTATCCATATTCAATTTGTTTTGGTTTCAGAGTGAATAAAATTAATTTTAAATCAATTCCAATCCAACATTCCACGAATGTTTTACAAACGAAAATTTTATTCAAAATCATTTTTGTTATTCTTTCACGGTTTTGCTGAACGGGAATTAATGAGTGAAAGGGAAAATGTGCTAAATAAAACAACAGAAGTAAAAAAAAATGCCATTTGTATCAAAACAAATGGCATAATTATATCTTAAATAATTTCGTGGTTAGCCTATTTTATCCCCAGTTTTTCCTTGGCCAACGGAAGTACATCCATACTTTGGTTCGACTTGTAAAGGACAACATTAGATCCGGTATCAAAAACATAGAGCAAGCCTTTTTCAGCAGCTACTTCTTCTATGGCTTTCTGTGCTTTCTCGAAAACCGGTTTAAGCAGTTCACTATATTTTTGCTGAATCTGCTGTTGTGCTGAAGACTGATAGTTTTGCAAACGTTGCTGCAAATCCTGCACTTCGGTTATTTTGGCATTTCTTTTAATTTCCGAAGCATCTTGTCCGAGTTGTTCCAATTCAGTATATTTTTGCTGTAATTCTTTTTGCATCCCTGCAAAAATTTCTTCAATTTCATCCTGGAAAGCATTAAACTGGGTTTCGGCAGTGGCTCTTTCGGGCATAACCTGAACCAATGCCTGCAGGTCGATATGTCCAAATTTCAAGGTTTGTGCATTGGACGATGCTGCAGCAACTATAAAAAGAAGGACAGCACTAAATTTCAATAAATTTCTCATAATCAAAGTCGTATTAATTTTTTGGTCACAAATATAATATTTAATTATTTATATCCGAGTTTTTGTAAAACCTGGTCGCTCAGGTCAAACTTTGGATTGGTCAGAAACAATGTGGTGGCGCCAGCTTTATCGAAAATTACAGCATAACTGCCGTCGTTTGAGATTTCCTGAACAGCAGTAAAGATGTCATCCTGAATGGGTTTAATCAGACTTTGGCGCTTTTTGAACAAATCGCCGCTGGGCCCAAAATATTTCGACTGAAGCTGTTTATACGATTTCTCTTTCGAGATGATAACATCTTCCCGTTTCCGTTTCATATCATCAGAAAGCAAAACACTTTCAGCCTGATAATCATTGTACATCTGCTCAATTTCGGCGTGCATTGCTTCCAGTTCTTTTTGGTATTGCGACGACAACTGATCCAACTGTTCCTGGGCTGCAGTAAACGCTGGAATATTTTCCAGTATGTATTCCGAATCGATAAAAGCAAATTTTTGTGCGCTCACTGTAGTGATCAACAGAAGTGCTGCTGCAATGGTAAAAACAATTTTCTTCATGGCAAATTATTTATTATTTAACTGAAGTTTCTCATATCATATTCTATGCCAAACCGGTAACTATCAGAATTGCTGTCCCATAACGAAGTGAAACTGGCTACCGTTGGCGCCGGCCACACCGGGAACTTTATCAAATCCATATCCCCAGTCAAT
>CAZHKI010000124.1:1979-9298 GCA_964533365.1 uncultured Maribellus sp.
CCATCAGTCCAAACATGGGCAAATAAATCCTGACACCGACCCCTGCCGAACGTTGCAGTTTAAAAGGGCTGAAGTTCTGGAAATTAACGTGGGCATTACCTCCTTCGAGAAATGCCAGCGCATAAATGGTTGCACTGGGTTTCAGCGTTACAGGGTAACGAAGTTCCATGGTGTATTTTGAATACAGGTTTGAACCGTTGCTGGGGCTGAGACTATAGTCTTTGTAACCACGCAGGGCAACATACTCCGTACCGTAAATATTGTATCCTGACATACCAGATCCTCCAACAATAAAACCTTCAAACGGAGACTGCCGGTTCACATCGTAATAACCAAGGAAACCCATTTCAAATGCAGTTCTTAACACTAAATTGGTGTTTTTCGTTATCGGATTAAACAACTGTCCTTTAAATGACCATTTATGGTACTCAATCCACTTATATTTTTCCTCATTGGTAATATCGGGCGAGCTGTAGTCTTTTCCGGAGAACAACGAGAAGGGCGGGGTCAATTTCAACGAAAGGGAAAAACTGGATCCATTCCGCGAGTATAGCGGGTTATCAACCGAATTTCGACCGAAAACGGTCTTAAAACTAAGGTTGTTAAAGGTACCGTTCACTTCGCCATTTTCATCGGCCATGAAATAAAAGTAGCTTCCCATGTTGCGCAGGTTGTAATGTTCCATCGAAACCTCGTGGTACATGGTGAAATAGTCGTCGGGGAACGAGAGGCGGTATCCGTATCCTAATGCCAGGGCTGTAGTTGCCCAAATCTGATCATCTGAAGGGTCTGTATCTTCTTCAACCTGGTTGTACCCTTGTCCGTAACCATAAGTGTCGTATCCATAACCGTACCCATAAGGAGAATAGCCATAACCTCCATAACCATAAGGAGAATAACCACCATAACCGTATGGAGAATAACCGCCATAGCCACCATAGCTTCCGTAACCATACGGAGAATAACCATAACCATAGGGACTGTAATTCCGGTAGTATTTGTTGGCACTGTAATTAATTCGCGAATGCGACAGGGAAAGAGAGAACGAATTTGGCTTTTTCCCTCCCAGCCAGGGTTCAATGAACGACAAACTAACTGTTTTGTAATATTTCCCACTGGTTTGATAGCGTACACTCAAGGTTTGTCCGTCGCCGGTAGGAAGCGGACGCCAGGCTTCTTTGTTAAAGATATTCCGTACGGAGAAATTGGCAAACTTCAACCCAACCGAACCAACAAACATACCGGCTCCCCAACCACCTGACAGCTCAATCTGGTCGTTTGCTTTTTCCTGCAACTGGTACTCAATGTCCACAGTGCCTTCTTCGGGATGGGGCTGAACGTCGGGATTAATGGCTTCCGGGTCGAAATGGCCGAGTTGGGCAAGTTCCCTGTACGAACGCATAAGCAGGGTTTTGCTGAACAAATCGCCGGGGTAGGTACGTAATTCGCGGCGGGCTACATGCTCGTGCGTTTTGGTATTACCGGTTATCAGTACCTTGTTAATGGTGGCCTGTTTACCTTCGAAAATACGCATTTCATAATCAATCGTATCGTTGTTGACATTCACCTCTATCGGATCAAGATTAAAAAACAGATACCCTTTGTCGAGATACAAATTATTTAATCCTTCATCGTTATCGAACAAGCGTTTGTCCAGAATTTTCTGGTTAAAAATATCGCCCTTCTTAATTCCCAGGTAACGCCCCAGATAATCTGATGGGTAAATGGTGTTTCCCACCCAACGGATATCGCCGAAATAATATTTATCGCCTTCTTCAACCTCCATATCGATATTTACGCGGGGCTTGTCTTTTTTACCCACTTCAATTTGGAATACACTGTCGCGGATAATGGCGGCATCACGAAATCCTTTCTCGTTATACTTTTCAACCAGTAATACTTTATCTTTTTTGAATTCTTCCTGCAGGAACTTTTTGGTACGGAAGAAGTTAATCAGTTTTTTTGCATTGGTTTTTTTCATGGCGCGTTCCAGCACCACTTCTTTAATCTCCACGTTCCCTTCAATGTTGATATCGTTAACTTTTACCTTTTCCTTTTTATCGACATTGATATCCAGAATCACGCTGTTGTTTTGCGTGGTGTCGTCGCGCTGAACAATTTTCACTTCGGTATTCAGAAATCCTTTTTCGAGAAAAATATTTTTGATGGTCCGTTCGGCGCTGTTGATCTGGTGGTCGGTAATCTGGCTTCCTTTCAGCAGGAGCACTTTTTCGGTAATGTCGTCTTTTTCCGATTTTGAAACACCGGAAAAGTTCACATCCGAAAGGCGTGGGCGTTCCTGAAGATAAATATCGATCCAGATTTTATCGTCAACAATTTTCGAAGCTGTGATTTCTACATCAGAAAAAAGCCCTTGTTGCCATAGTTTTCGGATGGCTGAAGTTATTTCTTCTCCCGGGACAGTAATCATATCACCCACTTTGAGTCCTGAAAGCTGAACAAGAACCGTTTTGTCGAGGTACCGTATACCTGAAATCTGAACATCGGCTATGGTATATTTCTTCGGGCTTGAATAGTAGATTGAAAAATGGGTACTGTCGGATACCTGCGCAAAGGCTTTGGGCAGGACCAAAACAAACAGTAATAAAAAGAAAATTAAAGGCTTTCGCATTCTAAACATTTGTTAATTAGCTATTTAATTGCTCACTGGTTTTTCCAAATCTTCTTTCCCGCTGCTGAAATTCATAAATGGCTTCAAACAGATCTTCTTTTCGGAAGTCGGGCCATAGTTTTTTGGGGAAATACAGCTCAGTATAGACAATCTGCCAAAGCAAAAAGTTGCTGATTCTGCATTCGCCGCTGGTTCTGATTAGCAGTTCCGGATCGGGGATATCGGAAGTGGAAAGATATTTTCTGAACTGTTCGTTATCCAAAACGTCTGGATTCAGTTTCCCGTCCATCGAATCGTGGGCTATTTTTTTCACAGCTTCAATAATTTCCCACTGCGAACTGTAACTTAACGCAAGAATCAGGTTTAAACCGGTATTGGCATCAAGGTTTCGGATACAGTTATTTAATTTGTTCCTGACTTTTTCCGGCATTTTCGAGATGTCGCCGATAGCACGCAGGCGTACATTGTTTCTCATCAGATTTTCGGTTTCCGATTCAATGGCGTGTACCAGCAATTCCATTAGGGCTTTCACTTCGTATTTCGGACGATCCCAGTTCTCGGTTGAAAAAGCATATAAAGTCAGGTATTTCACCCCGATTTCGCCAGCACCTTCAACAGTCGAACGAACCGCTTCAACACCGTGTTCATGCCCAAATACTCTGGAAGCGCCCTGCTGCTTTGCCCAACGTCCGTTCCCATCCATGATGATTGCAACATGTTGCGGAACTTTTTTTGTATTTATTCTGTTTCTGAACGATTCCATTATCTTTTAATACTATCGTATGCCGGGCAGGGCACTTTCCCCAAATATATTTTATAGGTTAAATGAACTCCCAGATAACCTGACCAATCGTTGTTGTGCCACTGGTCGGAATAAACTATCTCTTCCCCTTTGTCATTTATATAAGCCATCGGATCGTCAAGATTATCAAGTTTATCCACAAACTGTTTTCTCATTAAATATTCCACACCTAACCCAAATCTTTTACCGATATGGGTTTTTACTCCAAACCCAAAAGGCAGCGAAAAAGCAACAACCGATTCGTCGATAACTGCCATTCCCTTGTTGTGGTTCGGGTGAATCACCGAAAGTACCGCCGGGTCAAATTCATACGGGAAATACATAACACCCACTCCTCCCAAAATATAGGGTGAAAAAGGAGTTTTTTTATCTCCCAGCCAGTATTTCAAATAATTAATTTCCACCTGAACCGAAATATCCTGCACATTCTTTTCGTAAGCCCACGGGAAACCTTCAATTGTCCCGTCGGCAGCAAACTTACCGGTAAGAAACATAGCCCGGAGCGCAACCCTGGGATTAAAATTATACCTGAAATAGGCTCCAAAATTTGGATTGAACGCCTGAATCGGGGGACTGTTTTTCAAATCGCCCATATAACCTGATGTTCCTCCCCAAATCCCAATGTCGGCTGTTTTTTGCGCAAAACCTGAAACAGTTAACAATACTGCAAAGGTTACCAATACCACTTTTTTCATTTGGCTTCCAAAATAGTTTATTCTAACAATAGTTTCAGGCATTTAACCGGTTCAAATTATTCAACATGCGGCGACGGACAAAAGACCAATGAATAACACTGTTATTTGATAAAAAACCGGTGTTTCAAAACTGATAAAAACAGCCCGGAAACACCATCACAACTTATTGAATATCAATGAACTTACCCTATTTTTCTTTTGTGCCCTTCAGCTTTCAACGAGGTACAAAAGTAATATAATTCTAAAAATATCATGCCTGTATGATATTATAAAACCGAAAGAAAGATTAAAAATTGTTAAGCAAACGGGAATAATTAGTTACGCTTATCAATTCCCCACATCAGTTTGTTGCGTAATGTATTAAAAAACGGCTGATCGGGCAGTTGCAGGGTTTTCAATTTGAAGTTGGCCTTTTTCACTTTGATGGTGGTTGAAAAACAAACGGCAACTGAGCGGAAATCGAGGGAAGTCAGGTAATTGGCGCCACGGCCTTCCACCTTCAGTGTTATTTCATATTTATCGGGGACTACCAGCGGACGGATGGTTAAATTATGAGGTGCCAGTGGTGTAATTACAAAATTTTCTGAATCGGGAGTCAGAATTGGCCCTCCCACACTTAATGAATAGGCGGTTGATCCGGTTGGCGTTGCAATAATCAATCCATCGGCCCAGTAATTATTCAGCAACTCTTTATCGAGATAGGCCGAAATGTTGATCATCGACGAAGTATCGGTTTTCAGTACGGTCATTTCGTTCAGTGCTAAGTTAAAATCCAGGTTCTGGGTACCCACAAGGTCAACCTGCAACATCGTTCGCTCAATCACTGAAAAATTATGGTTAAAAATATTGGACAGGGCGTCGTGGATCTGCTCCTGCGAAATATCGGCCAGAAATCCCAGCCGGCCACTGTTGACGCCCACAACCGGCACATCGAAGTTCCGGATATCGACCACCGAATGCAAAAACGTCCCGTCGCCGCCCACGCTGAAAATGAATTGGTTATGCTGATCAAAATCAATGTACGAATGGAAAAAGGATGTATAATAGGGTGTGGTTTTCAACTGGTGAACCAAAAAATCATAAAATGGCCGGAAAAGCTGGACCTCAATCCTGTTTCTTTTCAGAAAATCGAAAAACTCTACAATAACCGGAATAAATTCATCGGAAACCGAGGTCCCGTAAATGGCAACTTTCATAATTTTGACATTAGATGTTCATAAATTTCATGAACTGATCGTAACGATCCTGGTATAAATCGTTTAACATTGAATTATCAAGAAAAACAGATTTGATTTGATAATTGTACCGGGAAAACGACTGAATTACCGGTGACAAATCTTCTTTGTCGAGTTTTAGAATTATTTCCAGCCGGTTGGTCCCCGAAATGCGGTTCAGAAAAAAGCTAAGAATTTTGGTATCGTTGCTTTCCACAATCTGGCTGATTTGCACCAGCGAATAATCATTCACATTTACATCCAGCACAATAACCCCGCCGATTTCCTGAAGCGAAAACAACCGGGCAAACCTCCGCGCCAAATCGTACAGCGTAATTGCCCCGAGGTATTCATGTTCGTTGGTGAGTACTCCGATTACACTCAACTTCAGTTTATACATCAAAATGGCCACTTCAAAAATATGCTGCTCCTGGTGAACGTGCGTCGTATTTAACTTGTCCAGCTCATTTTCAATGGGTTTGTCCAGCAAATCAAAATCATAAATAATTTTGTCGGAAACCAGTCCCATGTATTTTTTGCCATCCAGTACCGGAAGGTGCGACACCCTGAACACATCCATCCAGTTCAGCGCTTTCTGCCCCTTTTCCGATCGCTGAATGGAAGGGACCACATCAGATATGAGTTTTTCAGCCAGCAAAACGTTATTAATTTTTATCGTTTCAAAATGAAAATTGTAACTTGCACCGTTAAATTTTTATAACATGACCAGATTAAGTGTAAATATAAATAAAATAGCAACACTGCGAAACGCACGTGGAGGAGCGGTCCCCAATGTAAAAGATGCCGCGGTGAACTGCCAGAAATTTGGGGCACAGGGAATTACCATCCATCCACGGCCCGACGAAAGACACATAACCCGACACGATGTTTACGAAATAAAACCATTAATTACCACTGAATTTAACATTGAAGGATACCCCAGCGAGGAATTCCTGAGAATGGTAATTGAAGTTCAGGCCGACCAGGTAACGCTGGTGCCCGATCACCACAACCAACTTACCAGCGATCACGGTTGGGATACATGGAAACACCTGAGCTTTTTAAAAGAAGTGATTTCGCGGTTACAGGAAAACAGAATACGCACTTCAATTTTTGTCGATCCCGATCCCGTGGCAGTGGAAGGTGCGGCTGAAATTGGTACCGACCGCATTGAGTTATACACCGAACCCTATGCAAGCCTTTTCCCGATTAACCGTAGCAAAGCCATTGAACCATTCATCGAGGCGGCTAAAGTGGCCGACAAACTGGGCATCGATGTCAATGCCGGGCACGACCTGAACCTCGAAAACCTGAATTTTCTTTTTAAAAACATCCCCAATCTGAAAGAAGTTTCCATCGGGCACGCCCTGATTGCCGACGCACTTTATCTGGGATTGGAGACTACTATTCATAAATATTTGGAATGCCTGAAATAGATTAGAAGCCCCACCCGTCCTCCACAAAGGGGAGGAGAAAGAACGTTCACGTAACACATTTCGATGAATAATTGAGGACCTATTCAATGGAAATATTTTTCAGAAAAGAAGGAAGTGGTTCGCCGCTGGTGATTGTCCACGGATTGTACGGCTCGTCGGACAACTGGATAAACATTGGAAAACGCCTGGCAGAAAAACACACAGTTTACATGCTCGACCAGCGAAACCACGGACGATCGCCTTTTTCCGGAATTCACACCTACAACAGTATGCGCGATGATTTGGCTGAATTTTTCGATAAACACCATATTGAAAAAGCCACTCTGCTGGGCCACAGCATGGGTGGAAAAACCGCCATGTGGTTTGCTGCCGATTTTCCTGAAAGAGTGGAAAAACTGGTAATTGCCGATATTGCACCCAAAGATTACCTGCTGATGCACGACGACAGCCAGTACCACCTCCACCGAAACATTTTACTGGCCATGATGGAACTCGATTTCTCGCAAATCCACAACCGGGCAGATGTGGACGACCGGCTGG
>CAZHKI010000125.1:0-7828 GCA_964533365.1 uncultured Maribellus sp.
AATCCCGCTGCAACCAGGACTCAGATTATTACTGTTGACGATAACACAGCACCGGTACTCGCTGCCGCTCCCGCTGACATTACAGTGGACTGCATCGACGAAGTGCCCACAATGACCAGCCTCACATGGACAGACAACTGCGACGAAGGAGGTTCTGTGGATGGCGTGGACGGAGTACTCGTTGGAGGGGCCTGCGGTGGAACAATCACCAGGACATGGAATGTATCCGACGCCTGCGGAAATCCCGCTGCAACCAGGACTCAGATTATTACTGTTGACGATAACACAGCACCGGCTTTTGTTGAAATTCTGCCACAAGACACAACGGTTAACTGCGATGCTGTTCCCGAAATGGAAACGCTTACGGCTACCGACAATTGTGGAACGGCTGAAGTGACGGCTGATGCTGACACCTTCCAAAGCGAAACCTGCCTGGCAAACTATACCATTGTCCGGAAATGGGTTGCCGAAGATGAATGCGGAAACACTACTTCGCATACACAAACCATCACTGTGCAGGATACCGCGGCACCGGTTTGGAACGAAGCTGCCGAAAGCCTCGACGCTGAACTGGCATGTGCTGATGCCAACGGCATTGGCGCGGCCCTGGCTGTTGAACCTACTGCTGACGACGCATGTGATTCTGAAGTTACTGTCAATCTGACGGCTAACGATACAATCGCCGGTAATTGCGCCGGAAACTACACCATTGTCAAAAAATGGATTGCCACCGACGACTGCGGTAATGCTTCTTCTGAATTTGTTCAGACAATAACAGTTACCGACAATACCGATCCGATTATTGAAATCGCTGCGACCGACACTACGGTTGACTGTTTCGAAATTCCGGTTATCGAAGTTCCTCAGCCAAAATCGGCTTCAATCACCAATCCGTTTATCGAATGGTTAAACAACAATGGCGGTGCTTCTGCAACTGATGATTGCGGGGAAGTAACCTGGTCAAACGATTTCGAAAATTTTGTAAATGGGGAATGCGGAAATACCGGTTTTGCAACTGTTACTTTCACGGCTACCGACGAATGTGGGAACACAGCTTCAACTACTGCAACTTTCACAATTCAGGATACCACAGCACCGGCTTTTGTTGAAATTCTGCCACAAGACACAACGGTTAACTGTGATGCTGTTCCCAAAATGGAAACGCTTACGGCTACCGACAATTGTGGAACGGCTGAAGTGACGGCTGATGCTGACACCTTCCAAAGCGAAACCTGCCTGGCAAACTATACCATTGTCCGGAAATGGGTTGCCGAAGATGAATGCGGAAACACTACTTCGCATACACAAACCATCACTGTGCAGGATACCGCGGCACCGGTACTCACTGAAGGCGCTTCAATTCCCCAGGGTGAAACCGGAATTGACGGGTGTATTTCGGTAATACCTGCCGGGCCATCAGAAGAAGAAATAGCGGCATTATTTGAAGATAACTGCAGTAATATTGTCGTCACCAAGTCAGTCGTTTCTGAAGAGTTACAATCAACAGACTGCAACTGGAGCATTACTTATAATTATACTATTGCAGATGAATGTGGCAACTTTGCTGAAGAAATCAACGTCACCTATTCCGGTTCCGACAGAACTGCCCCAATATTGATTGGCGTTCCTGACAATACTACTGCAAATTGTGGCGAAATCCCAGTTGTGCCGAATGTAACTGCTACCGATAATTGCGCCCAGGATGCTTCATTAACAGTTTCCTTTGTTGAAAATAATGAAGAGATTGAAGGGTGTGGCATTATTTCCAGAACATGGTCGGTAAGCGACAATTGCGGAAATAAAACATCAGCAACACAAATCATTACCGTCGTTGACAACCAGGTACCTGTGTTATATGGCGTACCTGAAGGCATAACGATTACCTGCGATGAGATCCCCGACGTTCCGCTGGTTACGGCAACCGATAATTGCGATGCAACATTAACCGTTGTTTTCAGCGAAACCAATCAGGTAACAGAAGGACATGGGACAATCATCAGGACATGGTCGGTTATTGACAACTGCGAAAATCAAACCAGTGCAAGCCAAACCATAACGGTAATTGACGACAGGGCCCCGGTTATTACCTGCCCACCCAATATTACCGTGTTTGCAGATGAAGGTTCCTGCGAAGCAACTCAGGTAGAACTTGGAGAAGCAGTGGCATCAGACAATTGCGGAACAGAACTTACCATTATTAATGATGCACCAGTTGTTTTCGCGACCGGATTAACAACAGTTACCTGGACTGCTACCGACGACGCCGGGAACAGTGCATCCTGCGAGCAAACGGTAACCGTTATTTCGGCATTAAACGCGAATGACGATTACGCAGAAGTTCAGGAGGACACACCGAAGGAATTCAGACCGTTACAAAACGATACGGATTGCAACAACAACATCGATCCTTCAACCCTTGAAATCCTGCTGCAACCCAGTCATGGAACCATTTCAGCCATTGATTCGACCGGAGCATTCATTTATACACCGGAACAGGGCTATTTTGGAAAAGACACGATGCAGTATAAAGTGTGCGACCTGGATGAACAATGCGATAATGCATGGATATTCATCAGTGTTGGCTCCGAAAACGATCCTCCGGTTGCTGTTGACGATAATTTCATTGTAGGCAACTGCAACCCTTCGACCCTGAATGTTTTGCTTAACGATTCTGATAGTGACGGCGACGGACTTACCGCCCCGGTCATCATCACTAATGTAACATCCGGAAGTTTAACATTGAATGCAGATGGTACATTTGAATACACGCCCGTAATAGGTTTTGAAGGAGTCGTTACGTTTACTTACGAAATTTGTGATGATGTTGACGAATCAATCAGGTTATGCGACCAAGCCCTGGTAACCATAACTGTGCTGGTTGATACCGATTGTGACGACATACCCGATGAATATGATCTTGATTCGGATGACGATGGGATCCTGGATGTTGACGAAACATTTACAGCAGACAGCGATGGTGATGGAATTCCAAACTATCTGGATCTCGATTCGGATGACGATGGAATTCTGGACAACATTGAAGCCCAGGCAGAAGGCACATACAGGGCTCCAATCTTTATCGATGTAAATAAAAACGGATGGGACGATGCATACGACCCGGATGCCGGCGGCACCTATTTCACCCTGGCCGACACCGATATAGACGGGACACCCGACTTTATTGATACCGATACCGACGACGACACCTACGATGATTATATTGAAGGATTTGACGTAACCGGCCCCGAAGGGAAACCTGACGGAGTAGCTGATATCATTGCCGCAGGCACTGATAAAGATGGCGACGGTCTGGACGATGCTTACGATACTGTTGACGGCTGGCATATCTTTAATAATCCGATTGGAGGCAATGCACCCCTCCCCGACTACAACAACGATGGAATCAGAGACTGGAGGGATCCGATCAATAATCCTGAACGTCCTGACACAACACTGGCGGTAGGCTGTGAACCATTTGTCCCGAACGGATTCTCACCCGACGGTGATAATATTAACGATTACTTCAAAGTTAAAATGAACTGCACGGAAGGAGAAGCCATATTTGGAGAAGAATATCCGGATGCCAAAATCATGATTTACAACCGTTGGGGGAACCTGCTGTTTGAAAAAGATAATTTTGGAAACATCCAGGTATGGGGACAACTGGAAGCATGGTGGGATGGTCGCTCTGAAAATAACTGGACTGTTGGTAAAAACAAAGTTCCTGTTGGCACCTATGTGTATGTCCTGCAACTGAATGACAATGCGGGTACTATATATAAAGGGACTGTTTTCGTTAACTATTAATAAATCCATAAAACACAAAAAGATGAAAACTTTATTAAATAAAAATCATAGTTTATTCAACATGAAAAATTGTGCCCCATGGATAATCGGGTTGTTGCTGCTAAGTGCAACAACAGTTAATGCACAACAGGAACCTACCTATACCCAGTACATGTTCAATACACAAACTGTAAACCCGGCTTATGCCGGAACATGGGAATCAATGGGATTTATGTTTCTGGCCCGTGAACAATGGACTGGATTTGAAAATGCACCTTCAACACAAACATTTACATTCCAGACATTGAATAAAAACAAAAGAGTTGGGCTTGGGCTCAATGTAATTAACGACAAATTTGGATTAGAGAAAAGATTATCCATTTTTGGGGATTATTCTTACCTGATTAAGATGGACGAAGAACTGAAATTACGATTAGGTTTAAAAATTGGTTTTTCCAATTACTCGAATAATCTTTCAGGCTATGATCTCATTGATGAAACCGACCCACGTTTCCAGAGCGAGATAGACCAAAAATTCATGCCAAACTTTGGAGCAGGGGCATTCTTATACAAAGACAAATACTATATTGGATTATCTGTTCCCAAAATGTTCAACAATGAATTCAAGGACAATTACAACAATTATTCAGCACAGGCTGAGATACGTCACTTTTATTTAATGGGAGGTTACGTTTTTAATTTATCAGACAATTTACAATTTAAACCTACCTTTTTAAGCAAGGTAACAGCAGGAGCACCTACGCAGCTTGACGTTACAGCAAATTTTCTGATTGCCGAAAGGTTTTGGCTGGGAGCGATGGTAAGAACCGGAGACTCTTTTGGGTTTATTGCCCAATGGATTATCAATAAGAACCTCAGGTTTGGGTATGCTGTCGACTTTACTACCACCAAACTTCGCGGATATCAAGACGGGACTCATGAAATTATGGTTTCCTACGAGCTAAAATCATTGAAAGAAGTTTTTACTTCGCCTAGGTACTTCTAAAACAACATCCGTTAACAGTCATTGGCTGTTAACGGATGTTTAATGTTCTAATAAATTAAACATTATATTCAAAATTAAACAACTGTCATTATGAAAAAAGTAATTGTACTTCTGCTATCCATCATACCTTTTTTCTTATCGGCACAACAGGATTGTAACTATTTTCAGGAATTAAATCCAGTCATTGAAAAAATTCAGATAAATTCCACTGTCAGCGATTTTGGGCCTGCTTTTGTCGAAAATGAATTATGGTATTCTTCTTTTTCAGAAGAAGATATTAAATCACTGAATAAAGGTGTAAAAAAGAATGTTTTTTATGATATTTTTATTACACCTGCCGATCATGAAGGAAATGCTACCGGGAAAGGCAATATTGCATTAAAGAATGTTAGTTCAGGATATCATGCCGGCCCAGTTTCATATTGTCAAAAAACCAAAGAACTTTACGTTACCCTTTCCAATTTTGATAATCCGGAAGTAAAAAATGCGGTATTTCAAAAAGCAAATATCCGGTTAAAAATTGTTATTCTAAAAAAAGTCAACGGGACTTGGAGCCTCCAAGGCGAATTGCCATATAATAATCCACTCTATTCTGTGGGGCACCCGGCAATTTCAACCACAGGCGACACCATCTTTTTCTCATCGAACAAACCCGATTCCGGATTTGGGAAAACCGATATTTACATGGCAACCCGGCAAAACGGGGTTTGGGGTAAAATGGTCAACCTCGGAGAAACCATTAACACGAAAGACGATGAAATGTTCCCGTTTCTCTACCGGGACAACATGCTGATTTTCGCTTCCAATGGAAGACTGGATAATAAAGGTGGTTTAGATATGTATTATTCCTGCATCAGCAAAAACGGGTATTCACAGCCGGTAAACCTAACCGAATTCAACTCTCCATCCGACGATATCGGACTGGTTATTCATCCGAATGAAAAAGTGGGATATTTTGCCAGCAACAGAACTGGAGGAGAAGGCGATGATGACATTTACAAAGTTGTTTTTCAGGAAAAAGAAAAATTTTATGATCTGGAATTACTGGTGCTCGACAAACAATCGATGAATCCAGTTTCAGGTGTTCCTGTACGAATGAGTGACAACAGCCAAATAATGCAAACAGATATAAATGGATTACTCAAACGTGTACTGGCTAAAAACACCGAATACAAAATAACAACCGAACTGGAAGGTTATATAAATGAATCGGCAATTGTTTCAACCGTTGGACATCCTGGCGGAACTATTAAGGTTACGCTCAATATTGAAAAAGTAAAAGTAGGACAAGTATTCACCCTTGAGAATATCTTTTATCATTTTGACAAATGGGACATCCTTCCTGAATCGGAAATAGAACTGAACAAACTGGTCAAAATCCTAAATGACAATCCCGAGTTGAAAGTTGAATTAGGCTCCCACACCGACAGTCGTGGTACTGACGAGTACAACATCGTCCTGAGCCAGAAACGTTCCGACTCAGCGGTCGGTTACATTATTTCGAAGGGCATTGACAAAAACCGGATTATTGCCAAAGGTTACGGCGAAACCCAACTGGTTAACCGTTGCGACGGAACTGTGGAGTGTACCGAAGCAGAACACCGGTTAAACCGGCGTACCGAGTTTAAAATTATGGAAATGAAATAATTATTTTATACCATAACCATTTGACCATATAACAAAATTTGTCTGTACTATAATAAATCAAACATTAAATTATCCAGGGTATTTAAAACCCAAAGTCCAGCTTCGTTTGCGGATCTTTGGGTTTTTTCTTTTTATATTCTTCCGCCATCCGGCCGATTTCGGGAATACACCGGCCACACGAAGTTCCGGCGCGGGTTATGAGCTGAATCTCAGACGTTGTGGTTGCCCCCTTTTTTAATGCCTGTATAATTTCATTTTTCTCTACCATGTTGCATAAACAAACCAAACGTTTTCCCATTCTTCTGCATGTTAATTTTTAAATTCATAAAGCCTGTTCCCGGCAAAAATTTTCACTTTCCGAAAAATTTCAATAATGATATCGTTTTTAGGGAGGGTTTGGTATATTTTTTCAAGAAACCTCATTTTCAGCAAGTATTCAAACGATGGTTTGAAATTCAAATCATACACCCACGAAAGCTGCATAACTTTCACATCCAATTCCGAAACTACTTCTTTTTTAGACACCAGTTTCCCGGCCATAATTTCGCGGACAACATTTGGAGAAACACAGTTTCCCTTGGGCAATTCCCAGGTTAGTGTATGGTTCGGGACACTGTTTATGTCAGTATAATACGTTGTTAAAACGTGCAGTATATCCAGTTTGTCGGCATCGCGGAGTAACCTGGCGTGTAAAAGCTCCCGGTCCGACAAATTTTTTGGCAGTTCAAATTTATTATGCAATTCGATGGCCTTCCATACCAGTTCTTCATCGGTACAGCCGGATTGTTTTACCACACCGCATTCTTTCAATATTGAAACCGAATAACCGGCATGATCGACCGATTTGGAATCGTCGAACGTATGATATTCTGCAAGTTGTTTGAAACGACCGATATCATGAAAAAGTGCAGCCAGATAAGCCACCTGAAAATCGTTGTCATTAAACTGTAACGAAGCAGACAGTGTTGCCGAAAGTTGAACAACCCGCAGGGAATGTTCTCTTTTTATTGCAAAATTTCTGATTTGGTCTTCGGTTAATCCCTGAAATGATTCAATGTATGAATTCAAAAAAGCTGTTGAAAAGTCAATCCATTCCTGCATAATACTATCTTAAGTACCGGCAAATGTAAAAATATCCTGATTCTTCGAAAGATATCTGTGGTACGATTTTTCAACAATGAAAATTCATGGAATGAATTTCCCGGATTGTGGATATAAGTAAGGAATTTTACTATTTTTGCATCACGAAAAACAATCCCATGGTTTCATGGAATCCCGCCCGACCGGAAATATACGGGTGAAAAATTCCAGAATTCCAAAAGGAAAACGATGGGAATGAGTTCAAAAAATTATTGGTCCCATAGTTCAATGGATAGAATTTCAGATTCC
>CAZHKI010000125.1:7838-8206 GCA_964533365.1 uncultured Maribellus sp.
TATTTCCTGAAGGGGTTTCAAACAATGGCAAAGTTTTCTATTTTTGCAGCGCTTTGTGCGGCTTAATACACATTGGCCCTATAGTTCAATGGATAGAATTTCAGATTCCGGTTCTGACGATCTGGGTTCGAATCCCGGTGGGATCACAAAAATCCGGGAAGCTAAAACAAATCATCGATTTGACAAGGCTTCCCGGAGTTGTTTTTACAAGAATTGTCATTCAAAATTCATTTTCCGGGTTCCATTCATTCAAAATTCATTCATAAAAAATGACTGCCGCTAAAGTCTGGATTAACGATAAAGCTCCACGTAAAACAGGAGAAATGGCCGTGTATGTTATCTTAGTACGTTCACTGAAGTGGGGATTT
>CAZHKI010000125.1:8216-9296 GCA_964533365.1 uncultured Maribellus sp.
AGATAGAATCCCCTTTTTGGTTCATTCAAATTCCTCACTTATTCAGAGAGTTAATCTAAATTCTTACAACATTTCATGAAATAAAAAAACAGTTGCCTATCTAAACGAAATTATTGCATTAATATAAGCATTCTGTAATTTAGGATTCAACACAAATTCAATTTTCGCCGGAATTGTAATTAATCCGCCTAAAGTGATGGGCTTTGAAATCCCAACTCCCAGGTTGACAACCGCTGCATGCGGGGCATAAAAACCTTTTCCAAGGGTCATCCCGGCAAAAACACTTGCTTCTACACTGCCGTATTGTTTTTCAAACTTCCCTTCAAAATAGGACGACATATTTTGTTTCCCGGTTGAATCACGATCGGCTCCCCAGAACCATAATGAATAGAGAAACGACACAGGAATTGTTTCCATGGGTTGATAAACGCCATAAATATCAAGCATGTGCTGCGTTGTTTCCCGTTTCATGTCAAAAAAATTGTGTTTTGCCCCAATCGAATCGTTGATGGCAAAATAATCAACCAACCCAAACTTAAGTTTGGACGAAAACTGGTATTCAAACATAAAATCAATTTCGCTGTAAGCCCTTCGTTCTATCGGATAGGAGCCCCAAACAGAAAGGTTTATTTTATTGGTTTCGTAACCGAAAGAAGGCTGAATTACCGGAGCTTCGGAATAAGAGACTCCCCGCCAAATCCAGCGGTTGGCCAAATCAACCTGTACATAAAAACAAGAATCTGCTTTTTCAGCAGATACATTGAGAACAAATAAGTTTGCGAAAATAAAAATTAGGATTTGTATTTTTTTCATTATTTAGTTAAGTCTTCTTTTAATTTTAATTTCAATTTGATTAATTTCCTCTCTTTCAATGATTAATACATTATCAACACCACGGAACTGCCCGTATTTCCAATATTTTTTATCTAAAGGTTTGCCTTCCGAAAATACTTCCGGAGTAAATGTGAGCTTTATTCGTTCTGTTCCGAATTCGTCAAATGTTGAATAGGAAATACGTTGTGGACCGTAATTCACATGGGTAATTACGGAGGAAGAATAGAAAATATGATTTTCGTTCTG
>CAZHKI010000126.1:0-4792 GCA_964533365.1 uncultured Maribellus sp.
CGACATGGTGAAAGACGGAAAACGCCAGGTGGGCTCAACCGTAAAACCATTCCTTTACACGCTGGCCATGCAAAACGGCCTTACCCCCTGCACGAAAGTTCCGTATGTAAACCAACAGTTTCAAATGCCCGACGGAACCATTTGGGAACCTAAAGATTCGGATATTGACGAAGAAAAAGACGGAAAACTGGTAACCCTCAAATGGGGACTGGCCAACTCGAAAAACCGGATTTCGGCCTGGGTGATGAAACAATTTAGTCCGCAGGCCGTGGTTGAAGTCATGAAAAGACTGGGCGTTTACAGCCCCATCGATCCGGTTCCTTCCATGTTTCTTGGCACATCAGATATTACGCTCTACGAAATGGTGGGCGCTTTTACCACTTATGCCAACCTGGGCGTTTATATCAAACCCTATTTTGTTACTCGTATTGAAGATCGGCATGGAAACGTGATTGCCACTTTCCTGCCCGACCGGCACGAAGCCATTAACGAAGAAACTGCCTATTTAATGCTCAACCTTATGCAGGGTGTTATTAACGAAGGAACCGGTATTCGGTTGCGATCTTCAAATCTTTGGCGGGAAAAAGTGACACAGGAGTATGGTAGTTTCATTATGCCTATTGCCGGGAAAACCGGAACAACGCAAAACCATTCCGATGGGTGGTTTATCGGGGTAACTCCCAAACTCTCGGCCGGTGTATGGACCGGCGCCGATTTACGGAGCGTCCATTTCCGTACCATCACATCGGGCCAGGGAGCAAACATGGCCCTGCCCATCTGGGGCTACTTTTACAAAAAAGTATTAGCCGATCCCTCGCTGGAAATAACAGAAGATATGGAATTTAAAAGACCCGTCAATTTCAATATTAATCTCGACTGTGGAGAAGAGGAGAAAAAATCATCTTCTGACTTTGACGATTTCTTTTAACAAAATCAAAACCGGTTCATCCTGATTTTTTCAAACTGAAGTTCGCTCAACGGTTTGCCATCCCTGGTTTTGGCCGGATAACCAATGGAAACAACACAGAGTATTTTAAAGTTTTCAGGAATATTTAATAATCCCTGAATGTATTTTTCGGAAGAAACCGATTCGGAATACATCCGGTTACGGATTTGAATCCAGCAACTTCCCAATCCAGCCGATTGCGCGGTAAGCTGCAGCAAAATGGCCGAGATGGAACAATCTTCAACCCACACGTCGTTTTTGTTTTCGTCGGCACAAATTACCACTGCCAGAGGTGCGGTTTCGAGTGGCGCGGCGCCGTGGGTTTTGCAAAGCTTCAGACTGGCAAGTGTTTCGGGTTCGTCTACAAAAACAAATTCCCAGGGATTAATATTTTTCGACGACGGAGAACGAAGCAGCGCCTCTTTTAGCAGTTCCAATTTTTCAACTTCAACCGGCTGAGCAGTATATTTGCGGATGGTGCGGCGATTTCTGAGAATTTCAATCATAACTTATTATTTTGTTGCAAAAGAATAAAAAAATCAGATGAAATTTCTGGGTATCCGGCTGAAAAGCAGGTTCCCTTTAATGTTATTTATTTATCTTCATCTCCGAAATTAAACCATAAAATCATGAAAACCAAAGTAGTTAGTTTTTTCATTATTCCTCTCTTTTTCATTTCGTGTGACGAAAGCAGGTTTTATACGATAGACGATTTTGATAAAGTGGAAAAAATCGATGCTCACTTTCACATTTACACCAGCGAAAATGTGTCGGTTGAACAGGCACAAAAAGATAATTTTAAACTTTTCTCCATTAATACCTATTCGGGAAATTGTGAGCGGATTGCCGAAAGCCATCAGTGGAAAAAAACAATAAAACAGGCATTTCCAGCTGATTTTGAATTTTCGGCAACGTTCTGCCTCGATGGCTGGGACGACCCGGCATGGGTTGAAAACACGATTACATGGATTGACCAGTGTGTTACCGATGGTGCCATAGCGGTTAAAGTCTGGAAAAATATCGGGATGGAATTTCGCGACAAAGACAGTGTTTTAATCATGATTGACGATCCACAGTTTGATGCGGTTTTCAAACATCTGGCCGAAAAAGGAATTCCGCTGGTGGGGCATTTGGGCGAACCCAAAAACTGCTGGCTACCCATTGACGAAATGACCACCAAAAACGACAGCAACTACTTTTCGAATAACCCACAGTACCACATGTATTTGCATCCCGAATTTCCGTCGTACGAAGAACAAATGGCTGCCCGCAACCGGATGCTGGATAAAAACCCGGAACTGGTTTTCATTGGCTGTCACCTCGCCAGCCTGGAATGGAGTGTTGAAGAAATGTCAAAATTCCTCGACCGCTACCCGAACGCAGCAGTTGATATGGCCGCACGGATGGGACAGTTGTTTTACCAGACCCGCGATAACCGCGATCAGGTTCGCGAATTCTTCATTAAATACCAGGACCGGCTTTTATATGGCACCGATATTATCGACTACGGAAAAAATAAGGAAACTTTTCAAAATAACATGCACCAGACCTGGCTGCGCGACTGGGAATATCTGGTTACTGACAACCCGATGACCAGTTCGTTGATCGATGGCGAATTCACGGGCTTGAAACTGCCCAAAGAAGTAGTGGATAAAATCTATGCACAAAACACCAGAAAGTGGTATAAAAGCTTTTAATCCATCAGAATTTTGACCACAATTTTTTTGACCTTCGCGTTTTCGGTTACTTTCATTACCGGACGGTGAACGTCTTCGGGGAAAAAAATGACAAAGCTGGCAGGATTTACTTTCAGGTACTCACCGCCTTCAAAAGCATAAAATGCAATATCTTTTTCTTCATTGTAGGGTTCAGTAACAGTAACTTTTTCGAGTGTGGTAAGTCCTATCAGTTCTTCACCTTCGATTACATATTGAATATCAACGTATTTTTGATGCGATTCGTAACGGGTATCTGCTTTGTCTTTGGTAACATATTCATCGGTACTGACAAACAACCGCGGCCCGTCAAGCTCCTGTTTTCCAAGCGGAAGTTCCTTCAAATTGGTTGTTTTCAGAAAATGAAAAGCCTGATCCCAGCGTTCCGGGTTTTTACTGTACAATTCAGCAAGCATCCGCCGGTTAACCGATGGATCGGGCTGAACCTCCCAGCCTCCCAGCCATTCTTTCTTTTCAAACCAGTTGTTTACTTCTTCGTCATTCCACATTTCAGGATTGGACTGTTTTGATGTACAAGCTGAAAATGCAATTATCATCATAATAAAAATTGAAAATTTATACCTGGTTTAGTTTTTCCGGTCAAAAGTACAGATTTATTTTTTGAGTTTTGGATTGTGCCTGTGCCTTTCTTTATCGCGGCTTGTTTTCTTTTCCAGGTTTTTCAGAAAAGCTTTGTTCAGGTTAACGCCGGTTTGGTTGGCCAGGCAAATCAGCACCCACAACACATCGGCCATTTCATCGCCCAGGTCGTAGGATTCGTCTGACTTCTTAAACGACTGATCGCCGTATTTTCGAGCCATAATCCGCGCCAGTTCACCAACTTCTTCAGTTAAAACCGCCATGTTGGTCAGTTCGCTGAAATAACGCACTCCAATGGTTTTTATCCACTCATCCACTATCTTTTGAGCTTCGCTCAGGGTAAGGTTCTGTTCATTCATTTCAAGAAATTTCGAATTAAAAATCCTTATGTTTCGAGTCGATAATGATGGTAACCGGGCCATCGTTCACCAGCGAAACCTCCATCATGGCGCCAAATATCCCGGTTTCCACTTTTTTCCCCAGATTCTCTTCGGTTTTGAGGATAAATTTTTCATACATCGGAACTGCAAATTCGGGTTTCGATGCCCGGATATACGACGGGCGGTTACCTTTTTTCGTGCTGGCGTGCAATGTAAACTGGCTGACAATCAGCACATCGCCATCAACATCCTGAACCGACAGGTTCATCACCCCGTTTTCATCGTCGAAAATACGAAGCTGTACCATTTTTTTTACCAGCCAGTCAATGTCGTCATCGGTATCGGCATCCTCGATCCCCAGCAAAACCAGCAAACCTTTTCCAATGGTGGCCACAGTTTTCTTTTCAACAGCTACCGATGCTCGTGATACTTTTTGAATAACAATCCTCATGATATCAAATAATTCTATTGCGAATATAAAAAAACGAAAACGGATCTCAACCTTTTTGTTTTATTTGTGTTTAATACCTGTAAGAAAAAAATAAACAAAATCAAATGATCAGATATTATTTACCTTTAATAACAATTCTACTTCTGGCTGGATGTGCTTCCCAGCAGAAAGTTAGCGAAGAAATAACGGTGATACGCACCACACCCGAAAACGGGACCAGGAAAATGGAATTAGAATTTACCCGGGGCAAATCATTTAACCATCCGTCGTTTGCCGTATGGACTGAAGATTTGGAGGGGAATTATATTGAAACACTGTATGTTACCCGGTATGTTGCGAAAGGTAATTATGCCCACGGCGAAATCAGTCCCGGGCAGTGGAAAAACGAACCGGGAAACCTTCGCCGGCCGGCAACCCTGCCCTATTGGGCACACAAAAGAAATATCAAAGCGCCCGACGGTTTGATGATTCCTTCGCCCGAAACGGCTGTCCCCGACGCCATTACCGCAGCCACACCCAAAAGTAATTTCAGGATCGAAACCGCTACCCAGAATCAAAGTAGCAAAAAATTCCGCCTTCTTTTTGAAATCAACCAGGCATGGGACTCCAACTTATTCTGGACCAATAACAAATTTCCGGGCGATAACGACTATTTTGGGTCGCTGCAGCCGGCGCTGGTTTACGCAGTTACCATCGATCC
>CAZHKI010000126.1:4802-9207 GCA_964533365.1 uncultured Maribellus sp.
GGAATTTTTCCTGAACCCAATTGGCCACAGCCACCCGTCGGGAAAAACCGGACAACTGTTTACCAATTTAACCACCCTGACCACCGCAAAACAGATTGCCGCAAATATTGTCGTCCGGCTAAAATAAAATGTAAAAAATCAAACAGAATCAGTAAACATGAAATCAATTCAAATATTTATTTTACTCTTTATCATTCCATTTTCGATATTGGCACAGAAAGCCGCGCTGAAAGGCAAAGTGGTTGACGCATTCAGTAACCAGCCGCTTCCTTTTGTTAATGTGGTTGTTTCGGGAACAACTACCGGCACGATAACCGATTTGGACGGAAACTTTCTTATAACCGGTCTGGAAGCGGGTTTTGTAAGAATTGAAGCCTCATTTGTGGGGTACAAAAAAGCCATTTCTTCGGAAATTGAGGTGAGTGTGGCCAACACCAATTCCATCGAAATTAAAATGGAAGAACAAAAAGAACAAATTGAGGAAGTGACTGTAACCGCTTCACCGTACCGGAAAACCGAAGAAAGCCCGCTTTCGCTGCGGACCATTGCCATTGGCGAAATTGAAAAAAGCCCGGGTGCCAACCGCGATATTTCGAAAGTTATCCAGTCGTTCCCTGGCGTGCAGTCAACTCCTGCTTTTCGCAACGATGTGATTATCCGTGGCGGAGGGCCATCGGAAAGCCGGTTCTACCTCGATGGTGTGGAAGTGCCGTTTATCAACCATTTTTCCACACAGGGCGCCTCGGGCGGGCCGGTTGGAATTATCAACGCCGACTTTTTACGTGAAGTAAATTACTACTCCGGGGCTTTCCCGGCCAACCGCGGAAACGCGCTCAGCGGAATCCTCGAATTCAACCAGGTGGACGGGAACAACGACAAACTCAAATTCCAGGGAACACTGGGCGCATCGGAAGTAGCCGCAACATTAGACGGACCGTTGGGTGAAAAAACCACCTTCGTATTTTCTGCCCGGCGTTCGTACCTGCAATTCCTGTTCAGCGTGCTTGAACTTCCGTTTCTGCCTAATTTTACCGACACACAGTTTAAAATCCGTACCCGTATCGACAAAAAAAATGAACTTACATTTATCGGCCTGGGTGCTTTCGATGTGTTCGATCTGAATCTTGGAATTGAAAATCCTGATGCCCAGCAAAAATACATCCTCAGCCAGATTCCGGTAAACGAACAGTGGAATTACACTGTGGGTGCGGTTTACAAACATTTCCGCGAAAAAAGCTACCAAACGCTGGTGGCCAGCCGAAGCCACCTGAATAATGGCGCTTATAAATATTTCGACAACGACGACAGTTCAGAAGAAAATAAAATCCTCGATTACGATTCCGAAGAAATCGAAAACAAACTGCGCTTTGAAAATACTTCACGGCTCGATGGGATAAAACTGAATTTTGGCGCGAATATCGATTTTGTAACATACAAAAATTCAACCCAGCAAAAACGGGTTTACGGGGGTGAAATTCTGAATGTGAATTACCAGACCAACCTGAATCTGGTCAAGTGGGGTATTTTTGCGCAGGCCAGCAAAAACTTCCTTTCCGAAAGATTGTCGCTTTCACTGGGAATCCGTGCCGACGCCACCAATTACTCGGGAAGTATGCAAAACCTGCTGGAACAGTTTTCGCCCCGGTTTTCAGCATCATACGGATTAACTGAAAAGTGGAGCCTCAATTTCAACACCGGCAGGTACTACCAGTTGCCTTCGTACACGACACTGGGTTTTAAAACCAACAACATTCTGGTAAACAAAGAAAATAATCTAAAATACATTGCTGTAAACCACTGGATTGGTGGCATTGAGTATCGCCCGTCAACCAACGTACAGTTTTCGATGGAAGGATTTTGGAAAGGATATTCCGATTATCCTTTTTCGGTAAAAGATAAAATAAGCCTGGCCAATAAAGGCGCCGATTATGGAGTTGTGGGCGATGAAGAGGTACTTTCGGTGTCGGAAGGCCGGGCTTATGGAACCGAATTTCAGGCACGGGTGAATTCATCCAGCGGACTTAATTTTAACCTTTCGTACACGCTGGTACGCAGTGAATTTGAAGATGCTTCCGGGAATCTTATCCCATCGGGCTGGGACTCGAAACATGTGCTGAACGTTACTGCTACCAAAGAGCTGAAACGGGGCTGGCGCGCCGGTGGCCGCTGGCGGTTTGTGGGCGGTTTGCCCTACACTCCTTACGATTTGGAACAAAGCTCGCTGGTGGAAGCCTGGAACCTGCGGGGAAGTCCTTACCTGGATTATTCAAAATTGAATTCCGAAAGGTTCGCCTCGTTCCACCAACTCGATTTACGCATCGACAAATCGTTTTACCTTGACCGGATTACCGCAAAATTTTACATCGATATTCAAAACCTGTATAATTTCCAGGCAGAACAGGCCGAAATTATTGTTCGTGCAGAAGATGAAAACGGAAATTTTATACTGACGGATAACGGAACCCGCTATCAGCTCGAAAAGGTAAAAAACACCACAGGAACCGTATTGCCAACGATAGGAATTATCCTGGAGTTCTGATTTTACAATTTCGTGAAAATCTGGAGGACTATTTCCAAAATTTCTGTTTAGCTGCTGATAAAAAGGCTCTTGCTGGAATATTCCGGATCGCAGGTGAGGTTAAGCTTAAGTTTACGCAGCCCGGCTTCGTCGCCGGGTGTGGGAATATGGGTGAGATGAACTTCGCACCCCTGCAAACACTTCAGGTTTTCGAGGGCCATTTGCGCAGCAGGATTGGAAAGTGCACTGATGGCCAGCACGATGAGTGTCTCATCCACATCAAGGCTGATCATTTTCCCGTTCAGGATATCTTTTTTCAGATGGGTAACCGAGTCGATGATGCTTTGAGGGAGCAGGTACAAATTATCAGGAAGTCCGGCCAGGTATTTGGTTGCATTCAAAATCAGGCTCGACGAAGCGTGCATCAGCGGAGAGTTTTTCCCGGTAATAATGGTTCCGTCGGGTAATTGTATTGAAGCCCCGCAAAACATTCCGGCATTGCCTTTGCCCGTTTTTTCGGCCTCTTTGGCTGCTTTTCTGGCTGGCTGCACCACATTCCGGTCTTCAACCTTTGCCCCAATTTTTTCCATGATTTTGACCGCATGCTCAAGAGTTTTCTTATCCGTCAGGCCCAGCGCATATTCAACGGCACACCGTAAATATCGTCTGACAACTTCCTGGTGCGATGCTTCCGAAATAATCCTATCGTTGATAATTCCAGCGCTGGCCCGGTTTACTCCCATGTCGGTTGGTGACTGATACATCGACTTGCCGCCTGTGATTTTCTCCAGAATTCGTTTCAGCAGGTTAAAAGCCTCAATGTCGCGGTTATAATTCACAACCTCGGTATGATAAGCATTCAGGTGATGAATATCAATCAAAACTTCATCCTTCAAATCAACTGTGGCCGCTTCGTAGGCCGTTTGTATTTTATGATCGATGGGCAGGTCCCAGATGGGAAAAGTTTCAAATTTTGCATATCCGGCTTTCACCCCGTTTTTATATTCGTGGTAAAGGTTGCACAGGCAGGTGGCCAGTTTTCCACTACCCGGTCCCGGTCCGGTAACAATTACAATCGGTTTGGTGGTTTTGATATATGGATTGGCCCCGTAACCCTCATCGCTAACAATCAAATCCACATCGGTCGGATATCCTTTGGTCGGATGATGCAAATAGACTTTTACCCCTCGCAATTCCAACTTGTTTTTGAAAGCCCTGGCCGCTGGTTGCCGCATATAGCGGGTAATCACCACGGCGGTAATATTGATTCCCCAACTCCTGAAATCGTCGATGGTTTTTAATGCATCCACATCGTAAGAGATCCCAAAATCGGCCCTGATTTTTTTCCGTTCGATGTCGCCGGCATTGATGCACAATATCACATCAATCTTGTCTTTCAGCAAATTTAAAAGCCGCATTTTTACGTTGGGATCAAATCCCGGAAGGACACGGGCTGCATGATAATCATACAGAATTTTACCTCCGAATTCAAGGTAAAGTTTATCGTTAAAGCGGCTCACCCGTTCAAGAATAGCTGCAGTCTGTTCCTGAAGGTATTTCTCATTATCAAAGCCAATCTGACCTGAATCTTCCATGTTATGCTGTGAATCTTTTTTTCGGACTTCAATATTAACAAAATTTTCTGTCCCGGAATTTTTTTCCTGCCGATCAAATAATTTCTGGATCACAGATTCCAAAATTCTTTTTAAGATAAAGAATTAAAAAAGAACGGTTTCGACTCCGTTTAATTCTTCATTAAAAATTTTAAATTCTTTTCTGTTTTTTCGAATTCAAAGATTGAACCCAGAAGCCGAAATTCCGCACTTTCTTATCTTCGCTTTCCGACAAGTTTATTGGTTCCTGTCGAAAACTTTTACCCCGCCAATC